>JBJEGL010000311.1:0-19479 GCA_051875035.1 Candidatus Gastranaerophilaceae bacterium
GTTGCAGTAATACAAACTTGGGAGTTTTCATCGTTTAATGCCTCTACTAAAGGTTCAACAACAATTTTGCCGCCTAAACGACCCAATGCACGAGCTGCACGAACTCTTACGTCAACATTTCTATCTTCACGCAATGATTCAATCAGGTGTTCGGTTGCTTTTGAATCGCCAAGTTCACCCAATGCACGAGCTGCATATAAACGAACCGAACCGTTCTTATCATTTTTTAATACGTCGATGAGCGGTTCAACAGCCTCTGAGTCGCCCATTTCACCTAAAACTCTTGCCGCATTATATCTTACTTTTTCGGAATTACTCGTTCTTAAATCGTGAAGCAATTCTTCAAAATTCTTTTTTGGTTGCTTTTTTCTTGAATTTATACTGAGAGTCATAACATACCTCTGTTAAAATATTTATCTGTTACACACATGTTCTTAAAGTTTTTTTTTAACACTATATTGTCTTTTGGGCTTGTTTTTGTTAAGTTGTGTTACATATTTTGGGGTATTTAATGTATTAAGAACACTTATTTTTATATTTCCTATAATAGCATTTTTTTTGCATTTGTAACTACTTTATTGTAATTATTTTCAAAAAAATTTTTTCTATTTTTAAAAAAGCTCATTTCACGCTGAATTACGCTACTTAGACATGTTTACAAAAATTTATAATCATGTTAACCTTTTCAACAATTGAGGATATGCCATAAACATGTTAAAAGAATTTTTATTATGGAGTAATGCAGCAAGAAGTTATTCTTTTCCGATGTCAATAATGTCCTGGAGTGTTCCGTTTTTATTTGCAATACTTTCGGGAGGTAATGTTTTCTACGGAATAATTGCTCTTACGGGAATTATTTTTGCACATGCCGGAGTTAATCTTTTTGATGATTACATTGATTTTAAGTTAGCTGCAAAATCAAATCCTTTAGACAAGAATTATAATTTACAAAAAGGAAAATGTTCTTATATACTTAATGGTTCAGCAACTTTAAACCAACTTTTTTCAGTTACATGCTTCTGTTTTGGTATTGCTCTTGCCTGCGGTATTTTTTTAACATTAAAAACCGGTATTATAGTTATTTATTTAACTGTCGTTACTGCAGTTATTTGTATTTTTTACCCTGTATTATCTTTGGTTGCTCTTGGTGAAGCTGCTGTTGCAATAACCTTCGCTCCTCTTTTATATACAGGCGTTTATTATGTTATGACAATGTCTTTTTCAAGAGAATTAATTCCCATAGCAGTTTCAACAGGATTGTTAACGGTAAGTCTGTTGCATGCCCATATGTTTTTAGATATTGATTTTGATAAAATAAACAGAAAAAATACGCTTTGCAGACTTGCCGGTTCAAAAGCCAATGCCGTTAACAATCAATTGATAATAATGCTTGCTGCATACTTAAATATAATCTTATTATGTATTTTCGGATTTTTATCAAAAATTTATTTAATTACTTTTGCAAGCTTGCCAACGGCAATAGTTTTATATAAAACAATGAAAGATTATATAGTAGAACCTAATAAAAAAATCCGCCCAAATGTATTCTTTGGTTTCCTTGAAAACCTGCAAAAATATAAACAAACCAATAATATTAATTTTATGATAATCTTTTTAACGGCGAGAAATGTTATGGTAGAATTCACTGCACTTATATGTATTGCAAAAATTCTACGGGAGCTTCCGAATGTACATTTTTGAACTTTTGTATAAAGCAACAATAAAATTGATACAAAAAAAATCTAAAAAAGAAGAACCTATTGAAATTCCTAAATGCGAGCACGTCTTCTTACCTGTTGACAGTACTAAAAAGGTTTTAGCATGTACAAAATGCGGATTATTAATTAGGGCAGAGCAAATAAAAAGAAAAAAAACTAAAAAAAAGACTTCATAACAGAAGTCTTTTTTACCTTACATTTTCCCCAATACTAATTATTTTCTGCCTGACAATATGTCTTCTTACTTACTAATCCAAGAGAGCTTCAAGAATTTCTGCATTCTTTTGAGCTAATGCATTCTCACGTACTCTTTGTTTATTTATATATGTTCTAAGAGCTTCTCTTATCAATTCGCTTCTGGTTCTGTTTTCACCTTCTGCTACTCCGTCAATCTTTGTTAAAAATTCTTCGGGCATTGATATCAAAACTCTTGCCATTTTATAATCTCCTTTTGTAATCTTTCCTTATGTTTTTATAAAGTATATTTCTTATAAAAAATTGCTATACTTGGTATATACTCGTTAAATACCATTAGCATTAAAAATTATCAAAAACCAATATCCACAAGTAATTTAACAAATAATATTTGTTGTTACATTTTGTAACATTGAAATTTTTAACAAAATTTTTGCAGTATATAATATAAACAGGAGAACATTTTGAGTTTTATAGAGGCAATTAAAAAATTTATATACAAGCACATTTTCAGAAAAAAATATTATCGAAGCGGAAGCTGTAACCGTTGCGGAGCTTGCTGTACAAGAATCTATGTGAGTCATATGAAAGGTACAGTCAAAACAGAAGAAGAATTTAAAAAGCTTCGTATGCTTCACCCTTTTTATACTTATCTGACTATTGAGGGACAAGACGAAATGGGGTTATTATTCAGTTGTTGTAACTTCGACAGAGAAAAACACATCTGCAAAATACATAAGAAAAGACCGGGTATTTGCAGGCGTTATCCCGATGAAGTTATATTTTCTCATGGTGCTTGTCTTACGGATGATTGCGGATATAATTTCACACCGATTGATAAATTTAGCGAAATATTAAAGAATACTGAAAAAAAGCCTGTAAAATCTTACAGAATTTTGGACAAATAGTTTCTTAAGTCATTATTTTTTTTAATATCGTGAACACGCAGTATATCTACTTTTTTAAACATCAAATAATTATCATACGAAAGAGTTGCTTCATCCCTGCTATTTTCGCCAAAAGATTTTGAAATAAATGATTTCCTGCTTATTCCGTACAAAACTGGACAACCGAGAGTTTGAAATTCATCAGCTCTTTTTATAAGTTCAAACTGGTCATTGATTGATTTTCCAAAACCGATACCGGGGTCAAGTATTAATAAATTTTCTTTTAAACCTTCTTCTCTTAATTTTGAGATTTTATCATCAAAAAAGTTAAAGACATGTTCAACAATATCTCCGTTAAAATCTTCATTAACGGGCTGCGGGGGAATACAAGCCGAATGCGTAATGACAACAGGTGTTTTCTTTTCGGCAAGAATAGGAAATATTGGTTTGAATACAGATATATCACAAACGCAATTAAGAATATCTACACCTTCTGACAAGGCAGCAACGGCAGTTTCAGGATGAATTGTATCTATACTTAAAACGACAGACTGATTAACCGAACGAATTTTCTTTATGACGGGCATAACTCTTGCAAGTTCTTCTTCAAACGATACAGGAGAAGCGGAAGGTCTTGTAGATTCACCCCCGATATCAATAATATCCGCACCGTCATTAATCATTTGAACTGCATTGATATAAGCAACATCAGGATTATAATTTTTACCTCCATCAGAAAAAGAGTCCGGAGTAACATTTAAAATACCCATCAAATAAGTTTTATTAAAATCAAACATTTTATTTTTGATTTCATAAGTATTAGGAGCATGAAGAATATTTTCAATATCATTTGACAATGTTTTCAGTCTAAACGGCTGCTTATAAAGACTTTCACATAATTTTTCAAGTTGAGAGACCGTTCCGCAAAGTAAAGCACCCGATTTTTCACATTTACATGTCACTGCATCTCTTGATACCATTGCATCAAAACCTAAAGACAAACATAATTGTTTCAAAATATTTGCTTCAGCGGGTTTGAGATTATAAATTTTAAGTTTAAGAACCTCTAATTTATTTTTTGCAGATTTTATATATGACTCAGAAAAATCAATGCTTTTGAGTTCATCTATTATATTATCAGAATATTTTTTTATCAAAATTTTATCATTCATACTTTACATTATATCTTAAGCATGTACACTTTTATTATAATAAAAAATTGTACAGGAGAATATATTATGGCATTTGTAATAAACGCAGAAAAAAGAAATGAAAAGAAAAACCCGAGACAAGTAAGAACTGAAGGCAAACTTACTGCAACTGTATACGGAAAAGGACAAGAATCCGTATCAATAGAATTGAATGAAAAAGAATTTGCTGCTCAATATAAAAAAGATAAAGATACAACTTTTGAATTAAAAGTTGAAGATAAAGCATACAATGTAAAAGTTCAAGAACTTCAAAAGAATTACAGAACAGGTGCTAACCTTAATGTAGAATTTGTTTTGGTATAGTTCTTTAATTTAAAGTTTAATATTTCAAAGTTTAAAGCGAAACTATTAAGTTTCGCTTTTTATTTATTAAAAGTGAAACAGTTTTACGATAATTTCAAAATATTCTTTATAAAAACAAAATATACCCCCTCTAAGATAAATAAACCAACTATAAAATCCATAAGTTTGTCTTTTAAAGTTCTGTCTTTTCCATTAATAGCAATAATTTCTTCCCTTGTTATTGCTTCAATTGAGCCAATAACAATACAAAGAATTGTATTGCCTGTTTTGCGAATAAATTTAATAATAATATTTATAATTTTAAATATATTCAAATTACTTATTTATTATAATTGTATTTTGATAAGGATAAGGTATCTCAATATTTTCTTCTTTAAATCTTTGAAGAATAAGCTTATTAAATTCTCTTTGAACAGCCCATTGTTCTTTCGGAAGAGTTTTTATAAGGCATCTTATAACAACACTGGAACTTGCCAATTCATTTAGTCCGAGGATTTCTATATCAGAAATAATTTTAGCTTTCATATCTGGATTTTGTTTCAGTTGATTATTGAAAATATCTTTTAAAACATTAATAACGTTATCAGGGTTTTCATCATAACCTACACCTATATCAAGCATGGCAACGGAATAATCACGAGTATAGTTAGTAATAATTTCAATAAGACCATTTCTTATATAATGAACATTTCCGTCTATGGAACGAAGTGTAACCATTTTTATATCAATTTTTTCAACTGTGCCTGTTTTTCCTGCAATTTCAACATAGTCCCCTATTCTTATTTGACCGGAAGAAATAATAATCAATCCTTCAATCAAATCTTCAATAAATCTTTTTGAAGCAAAACCTACGGCTAAACCTGCGACACCGGCTGTAGCAAGAAAAGGTTGAACATCTACACCGATTTTTCCTAAGAAAGCCAAAGTAAATAATGTTGTCCATATAAAAAATATTACATTACGAATTAATGCAAATATTGTTATGATTTGTTTTTTTGATTCATAAGAGTCTGTTTTTTGAGATACTTTAGTTTGAATTTTTGAAATCACAATATCAGTAATTTTTAATAATAGCAGCAAAAATAAAATTCTTATACATAAGCTAAACCATATTGAATGAATTATTTGTATCCAAATTTGAGTAATAAATGATGAATATTCAGAAAAATTTTGCATAAGTACTCCTGTTATTATTTAGTAATTTTAAAAGTTAGCCTTTTTAATACAGCCGGAATAAGATAAATTATATCATATTCATGATAAACTAATCATACGAAAGGTAAATAATATATGATAGGCTTATTATTAAAGTTATTAGGCGACCCGAACGAAAAGAAGATAAAAAAAGTAATGCCGACAATTGATTTCATAAACTCTTTAGAGGAATCAATGACAAAGCTTTCAGATGAAGAATTGAGAGCGAAAACGGCAGAATTTAAAGAAGAATTAGCGAACAGAAAAACCTCAAAAGACCCGCAGGAAGACAAAAAGCTTGAAAAAGAAGCTTTAGATAAAATTTTACCTTATGCATTTGCAGTGGTAAGAGAAGCGGGTAAACGAACCTTAAACATGCGTCATTTTGATGTTCAGTTAATCGGAGGAATGTTTCTTCACGAAGGTCATATTGCAGAAATGAGAACAGGTGAAGGAAAAACTTTAGTAGCAACACTTCCTGCATATTTAAACGCATTAACCGGAAAAGGCGTCCACATTGTTACCGTAAATGATTATCTTGCAAAACGTGACAGTGATTGGATGGGTAATATTTTCAGATTTTTAGGACTCACTGTCGGTGTTGTTTTAGCTGATCGTTCCTCATATGATGATTTTGAAGCAAAAAAAGCAGAATATAACTGTGATATAACTTACGGAACCAATAATGAATTCGGTTTTGATTACCTTCGTGACAATATGGTCGGAAGTATAGAACAACAGGTACAAAGACCTTATAATTATGCAATTATAGATGAAGTTGATAGTATTCTTATTGACGAAGCAAGAACACCGCTTATTATAAGCGGAAGATTAGATAAATCCGCTGAATTATATAGAACAATGGCTAAGATTGCTCCGAAACTCGAAGTCGTTAAAGATTATGAAATTGATGAAAAAAATAAAAATATAATCTTAACGGAAGACGGTATTGACAAAGCTCAAGAGCTTTTAAACGTAAAAGATTTATTTGATATTTCAAATCAATATGCACATCATCTTTTGCAGGCATTAAAAGCAAAAGAACTATACAAGGCCGACATTGATTATGTTATTAAAAATGGCGAAGTAATGATTGTTGATGAATTTACCGGTCGTTTAATGGACGGAAGACGCTGGTCAGACGGACTTCATCAAGCAGTAGAAGCAAAGGAAGGCTTAAAAATTCAGGATGAAACACAAACTCTTGCAGGAATTACTTTCCAAAATTTATTCAGATTATATCCAAAATTATCGGGAATGACTGGTACTGCAATGACCGAAGAAGCAGAATTCGGAAAGATATATAATCTTCCTGTAACTGTAATTCCTACAAATAAAACAGATATAAGAAAAGACTTGCCTGATATTATATATAAGACAGAGCAAAGAAAGTATTATGCAGTATGTGACGAAATCATTGAAATGCATAATATTGGCAGACCTGTTTTAGTCGGAACAATAAGTATTGAAAAATCAGAACTGATATCGTCAATATTAAAGCAAAAAGGAATAAAACATAATATTCTTAATGCGAAACACCACGAAAAAGAAGCATTCATTATTGCACAAGCAGGCAGACTCGGTGCTGTAACGATTGCAACAAATATGGCAGGCAGAGGAACAGATATTCTGCTTGGCGGCAATCCGGAATACATGGCTTATGAAGAATTAAAACAAAAAAATATTACTCCGGAAAATCCGAACTATGAAAACTTTAAAAACGATGCTCTTTTGAGAGCAAAGAAGATTACGGAAGAAGAACATACGAAAGTTGTTGAATTAGGCGGTCTTCACGTAATCGGAACAGAACGTCACGAATCGAGACGTATTGACAATCAGCTTAGAGGTCGTGCAGCAAGACAGGGTGACCCCGGTTCAACAAGATTTTTCCTCTCATTACAGGATAATTTAATGCGAATTTTTGGCGGTGACCAAGTTGTAAAATTAATGAATATCATAAATGCGGATGAAGATATGGCAATAGAATCTCCTCTTATTACAAAGCAAATTCAATCTTCACAGAAAAAAGTAGAAACATATCATTTTGATATAAGAAAGCATGTTCTCGAGTATGATGACGTTATGAATATGCAGAGAGATAAGTTTTACTCTCAAAGACGCAGAGTGCTTCAAGGAGAAAATTTATACGAAGACATTTTGTATATGATTGAATGCGAACTTGACAGACTTTTAAAAAGTTATATAGCTCCCGGAATGGATCCTGCAGAATACTCAAAAGAAGATATAGAGACTCTTGTAAAAGAATTAACTTCATTAACTCCTCAAATTGCAGATAAAATAACTGTTCAAGATATTTTAGGTCTGAGATTTGAAAACATATATGAAAAAACAAAAGAATTACTTTCAAATGCATATAAGGAACACGAAATTCAAATAATTAATTTCTATAACGATATAGTTTCAAAATATGAAACTGATTTTACTCCTCAAAAGCCTTTTGACAGTGAGAATGTAATGCGTTCATTGGAAAGAGATATTCTTCTTAGAGTAATAGATAACAAGTGGATTGACCACCTTCATAACATAGATATGTTAAGGGAAGGAATAGGACTTAGAGCTTATGGTCAAAAAGACCCGTTGATAGAATATAAAAGAGAAGCATATGATTTATTTAACAGAATGATGTATGAAATACAAAGTGAAACAGTTAAGCATATATTCCGCTCAAAATTCGGTATACAAATCATAAATCCAGAACCAATGGAAGAAATATATAATAATATTGCACAATCTGTTCAACTTAATGACGAAGATGATTGTCCTTGCGGAAGCGGAAAAAAGTTTAAAGATTGCTGCGGAAAGAATAGGGAGTAAAAGATGTTTTTGATATACAAAATATTATTTCCCATAATGGCAATTTTGTTTAGCCCTGTAATAGCAATAGCATTGATATTAACACCAAAATTCAGGGCAGGGTTTATTACAAAACTCGGTTTATACAATAAAAATTTTGAAGGCGAAAATACAACAGTTTTCCATGCGGTTTCTGTAGGAGAAACCAATGCAATAGCTGATTGTGTAAAAGCATATAAGCAAAAATATCCTGAAAGGAAAATCATAATTACAAATACAACTAAAACAGGACATGAAATTGCAGTAAAAATTTTTAAGGATATTGCAGATGAAATTACTTATTTCCCGTTTGATTTTTCTTTTTCCGTGAATTCGTTTTTTAAAACATATAAACCGAACAAAGTGATTATTGCAGAAACGGAAATATGGCCGGAATTTGTAATTGAAGCACAGAAAAAAGGTATAAAAGTTTATATAGCAAACGGAAGAATTTCTCCGCATTCATATAAAGGTTACATGAAATTTTCTTTCATCTTTAAGCCTATTTTAGAACGATATGAACGAATTTTTATGCAAACAAAAGCCGATGCACAAAGGATAAAAGACATAGGTGCCCCTGAAGATAAAGTTGAATTCATGGGAAACTTAAAATTCGACATTTCAAGAAATATGAATTCAGAAGAAGAATACCGATTAAGGGAAAGATTTAGGGTTCATTATCCGCTTGTTATTGCAGCAAGTACACATGAAGGTGAAGATGAAATTGCATTGGATACATATAAAAAATTAAAAGAAAAACACCCCGAATTAAAGCTTTTAATTGCACCAAGACATCCGCAAAGATTTGAAAAAGTATATGAACTTATTAAGACATACGGATTTTCAGCAGGAAAAGTCAGTGAAAATGCGAATTTTGACAGCAGTGATGTTATTTTGGGCGATACAATGGGAGAACTTGCAAAATTCTTTTCATTTTGTTCTACTGCATTTATCGGCGGAAGTTTCTTCGGCCCCGGAGGGCATAATCCGTTAGAAGCAAATATATGGAATAAACCTGTTGTTTCAGGACCCAATATAGCTAATTTTAAAGATATATACCAAATTCTTGAGAGTAAAGGAGCCGCAGTAGTAGCTAAAAATACTGGCGAGTTTTATAAAACACTCGATTTGTGGTTTTCGGATATTGCAGAACTTGAAAAAGCTTCAGCTTGTGCGGGTAGCGTTTTTGAAGAAAATAGAGGTGCTGTTAAGTTTTTAATTAATAGATTATAATATCACTAAAAATCATACTCAAATAAAAGCACCTTATTTATTAGAATAAGGTGCTTTTTATTATTTAAAACAATTACAATGATATTTCTTTAAGAATATCTTGGAAGTTTTTACTTAATAATTCTGCAAAAACTTCAGGATCAATTTGCGTAACTACAGCAGGCACAATATCTGTTGGAAGTTCATCTAACATTTCAAGATAATCTTGCGGTTCGAGTACCTGCAATGTTTTTAAGAATTCGGGTTTTTCGAGCATAGTTAAGGGTTTCATTAATGCATTTGTCGAGAATTCAAGTAAAAATTCAGGTTTTTCATCAACAATATTCATAATCATTGCAGCTTTTGTTTCAGGATTAAAAGCTTGCAGAGTTCTTGCAAATTTTCTGTCATCTAAAGAGGACATTTTTTCAACAACTTCCTTAGAATCACAATGAGTACAAATTTGACCTGTTAAAAGTTCCATTATGCTTTGTAACTTTTCTTGCTCTAAACCTGTAATGGATTTTAAAATATTTTGTTTTTTTATTTTCGGAGATTCAAAAAATTTATCCATCTCTTTTTCTTGAGTAACTTTTAAGAAATTTTTAACAGAAAAACTGTTAAAAACAATAGTCGCAAGTTTTTCCTTAGGTAATTGGGATACCATTTTAGTTAATTTTTCTTGAGGAAGAAACTGCAATGCACTGTATAAAACTTCTTCATCCAAAAATTGCATCAAATATTGCAATTCATCAGACTTAAGATTTTTAAGAATTAAAAATCTGTTTTTGGGACTTGTTAATTGATAAAGCTCTAAAATAGATTTAGGATCATCATATACATCATCTTCAAAGTCGACAGCTTGTTTGTTACCGTTAGCTGCCTGAGCTTCCATAAATTCGTCGATAGTAGTCAAACCTGCTTCATTAATACGTCTTGTATTAACTCCGTAGTTTTTAATCAAAAATGATAAATTTACATCTAATGTAATCATGTATTCTTCTATCTCCGATATTTATATAAAGGTATTTTAGGCTAATTTATTGACTTTTTCATTTTGATGAAATACAAATTTTTACAAAAATTAACATTTTGCAAATTAAAAAATAAAAAAATAAATAAAAAGACTATAATATTTTTATGGGCAGATTTTTTAAAATAATTTTATTAATTTTATTGTTTATACCTCAGTGCGTATATGCACAGGATGATATGCAAGAAATAAAACAGCAAATAACCGTTTTATATAATACAAATAAATTAAAAGAAGCATATCAATTAATATCAAAAATTCCAGAAGACAAAAGGGATAGTGAAATTTGGCTTCTTGCTGCAAATATAACACAAGATTACGGAAGAGAATTGGACACGGTATTTTTGCTTCAAAAAGCATTAAGTCTTGATGAAACAAATTATAAAATTTACTATAATCTTGGCGTTATATATCTAAAAGATAATAAAATAAATTCAGCAATTAACAATTTTAAACTTGCTTTAAAATATAATAAGGAATTTCCTTATGCCTGGTATAATCTTGGTTGTGCTTACCTTGTTATTTTTGATTATAAAAAAGCGAAAAATGCTTTTATGAGGGCAATATCTTTTAATACAACAGAACCTGATTTTTATTATAATTTAGCATACACATACAAAATGTTAGGAAATAAAAAACAATCAGAAAAAATGCTTGAAATATATAATACATTAATTTCACAAAATAATTAAATTGTTAGTTATAGGGCTTGATTTTGACCAAAACTTTATTGCAACATCTGATTTAATAGTAATTAAGTTTTCATCTTTGCTTTTTCTTTTGTTTATGTGTAACGTGATGTGAAGTTTGAGAATTTTTTTGTATATTATTAAATAATAAATTTATAATTTTATTACTTTTTTTATTTTTTGAAAACAAAAAATAATTTATTTATATTTATTATACATCTTATCCATATTTTCCTTCACGTCTTGGATTTTCAGGCGAGCATAAGCCTTCATTCCGCTTTCGGGCTTTGCACTGCCGTTTCATCGGCTTTATTGCTCTTTCGGGCTTGCTCGCTAATGCTTCGACCTCGCCCTGCTGAAAATCCGCTTATTTTCAGCAACAATAGTACCTGATTCATCTATAAAAAATAAATGCATTATACTAACCTCCAACGGATTGTAAATAATTCTTCTTCGCTGATTTTTGATTTAATTTTGCTTCAATTTTTTCAATCAGTTCTTCTTTTTGTTTATCAACTAAATCTTGAGATTCAAAAAGCTCTCTACGCATTTTATTACGCTTTGCTTCCATTTCTTTTATCGTCTTTTGGGCATTTAATTTATCTTCAAGTTTCAAGATTTTTTTCGATTCGGTTTTTAATGTCTTTATATCTTTATCAAAAGCGATATTTCAAGTCAAAAGCACTTAAACACTAAAACATAATTGTAATTTTAAATACAAAATTATCTTTACAAAAATCTTCGGTAAATTGTATAATTGCAAGCATAGAAAGATTTAATGTATGAGTTTTTTCAGCAGACTCAAAAATATTATTAAGAGTAATATCAATTCAAACGAAGAATATATCACAACAGACACGGACTATATTTTTCAAGAAAATAAAGAAACATCTTTTGAAGAAGAAAAAGAACCGGAATATCAGCAGGAAAATAATATAGAAGCAGAATATTTTGCAATTTTAGAAGTATCTCAAAATGCGGATTTTGAAACAATAAAAAAAGCATATAAAAAACTTTTAAAAAAATATCATCCTGATTTATTTCACAATAATCCTCAAAAATTAAAAACGGCAGAAAAACTTACAGAAAAAATAAACGAAGCTTATAATTACTTTGAGCAAAAATATAAAAACTAATATTAAAAAGACAACAAACAAATTGATAAAACGTACTGATAACAGTATAATGATTTTATAAAAATTTTACAGGAGCAAAATATGGCTGATTTTAAAAAAGTAAAAGAATATTTATTTGAGTTGGGTTACACAATTTCAAAAGAAGATGAAGAAAACGAAATTGTGGTTATTTCGGATAAAAGCATGGGAATAAATGAACTTATCATAGATTGTGAAAGTCCGATTATAGTTTTTGAACAGTTTATTTTCAAACTTAAAGATAAAAATAATTCAAAAATACTGTTAAGACTTTTACAAATGAACAGAGCTTTGGTACATGGAGCATTTGTCATTGATGAAACAGGTGAACGTGTTTTGTTTAGAGATACTTTGCAGCTTGAAAATTTAGATTTAAATGAAATCAAAGGTTCCCTTGACAGCCTTTCTATTGCAATGGTTGAGTTTATGGACGAAATTTTGGAATTTGCAAAATAAGGAGATTATAAATGTACAGTTTAATAAAAAGATGTTTTAAATTCATACAATCACAAGCTCATGCCCTTTTATCAAAATTTGAAGATCCCGTCAAACTTGCCGAACAATCCATAAGAGATTTAAAACAAAATTATGATGAAAGCCTAAAAAGTTTGGCAGAAGTAAAAGCAATAGCCATAACAACCAAACGAAACATTGAAGAAAAAAAACAAATTGCGGCAGATTATGAAAGAAAAGCATTGATGCTTGTTAAAAGAGCACAAGACGGTCAATTAGATGCTCAAGAAGCCGACAGACTTGCATCTGAAGCCCTAACAAAAAAAATGAATGCGGTACAAGATGCTACTAAATTATCGGCTGATTTACATAATTATGAAGCAATGGCTCAAAAAATGGAAAATAAAATTGTCTCATTGAAAAATCAAATTACAAAATGGGAATCAGAATTAACAACAATGAAAGCAAGATATAAAGTTGCAAAATCAACAAAAAAAATCAATCAACAGCTTACTGCCATCGGTGATGAGTCAACAACTGCAATTTTAGAAAATATGAAAACAAAAATTCAAGAAGAAGAAGCTCTTGCAACAGCATACGATGAAATGTTGTATATAGAAAGCGATATTGACAAAGAAATTGATAAAGCAATAGGAACATCATATTCTCCTGATGTTCAAAATGCTCTTTCCGCACTTAAAACAAAACTTCTTTCAGATAATTCAGCACAAGACAGCACTAAAAATTTAAAAAAACAGCTTGATGAATAAGGAGAACCGGCAAAATGTACAAATTTTTAATCGGATTATTTGTAGCTATTATAATTATTGTTGTTGTTAACCCGAGTTTTCTGACAATAGCATTTGTAATATCCGTTTTTGCATTAATTGTCTTTTTAATAAGAAATAGAGATATTACCGAACGAATATACTCAAAATCCAAAGATGAATTACATATCGTAAATGTTGATAAAGGCGGAGTATTCATTTTAAGCGGAGTCGGAGAAAATTCAGAAGAATTGACATTAAAAGTTGTTTCAAAACATCTCTATCAAGAGGGCGATTTTTATTGGTATGAACTTGAGTGCGATAAAGGTACCGGAGAAAATGTCTGGGTTGAAGTTGAAGATGATGATTCAACAATTGTAAGCATAACTTTGAAAAAAATGACATTAAAAGACATTCACTTAACTTCCGACAAACTTGAAAAAATTGATGATGAAGAAACAGGAAGTATAACATATAACGGGCAACAGTTCGTTTATGTAGATTCAGACAACGCAGTATTTTACAAACATTGTGACAATCAAAAACCTCAAAAGTTTTATTTTTGGGATTTTGTATATAAAAATCAAATTATATCCGTTGAAAAATGGACAGATTTTGAATATGACGTAACTTTAAGCCAAAGAATGTTACCTGCACAAATAAAAGTATTGTCAAATAAAGGGGCATAAAATGAATTCTGTATTAACAAGTATAATATATCTTATAATCTCAAGTTTATTGATTATTCTATCAAAATATACTTTTGACAAAGTTTCTCAATATAAAATTGAAGAACAAATAAAAGAAAATAATTTTTCTCCCGTAATAGCATTTATCGGCTATATAACAGGAATCATTATAATTCTTATCGGTGCATACGCAGGTCCGTCAGCGGCAAGATTCAGAATTGATTTATTGATGTTTGTTCTATATTCTTTGCTCGGAATTTTGCTTATGAATTTATCAAATATCATTACAGACAAGTGTTTACTGTATAAATTCAGCACAAAAAAAGAAATTATAGAAGATAAAAATGTAGGTACGGCAGCCGTACATTTCGGAATATATATGGCAACAGGTTTGATAATTTCAGCTTGTGTGAACGGTGAATACGGCGGTATTTTATCGTCAATCGTATATTACGTTTTGGGAATGGTATTTTTATTTTTATTTTTCAAAATATATGACATAATAACCCCATATTCCATTCATGAAGAACTTGAAAAAGATAATTATGCTGTAGGCATTGCACTTGCAGGAAATATAATTGCAATAGGTTTAATTCTAATGAAAGCTACTCTTGGCGATATTGCGGATATACAACAAAATATAATTTTATATTTCATTGATTTATCTTCAATTATCCTTTTACTGCCAAGTTTAAGATTTATTCTGGGTAATGTATTTATAAAATCAATAAACATTAATACAGAAATAAAAAATAATAATATTGCAGCAGGACTTATTGAGTTTGTAACAATTATTGGTTTTGCACTATTAATATTCTTTATGGTAGATTTTATTGCATTGGTGATGTAAATGAAAATAAATCCACAACAAAAATTAAGAAATACATTTTTTTACAATAATCTCTGCATTATTGTTTGTCTGTTTTGTATTATTTGTTTTATTACATCTATATCTTATCAAACAAGCTCATTAAAAAAGTTTAATTTTCCATCACTAAAAGAAGGTGCAAAAATTGGTCCCATAAAAGTACAAAATAAAAGCGAAATATATAAAATTATTGTTAATTTTAAAGGCAATAATTCTTCAACATATATTTCCGGAGAAGTTTTGGACAAATATAAAGACACATTATACGAATTTGGAAAAGATTTGTGGCATGAATCAGGATACGATTCAGAAGGTTATTGGTCCGAATCTGACAGAAAAATGACTGCATACTTAACTTTTGGTGAAAAAGGTGTATATTATATACAATTCCGAACTGATGAAAATTCAATCAGGGATATAAATATAACCATAGAACATCAAAGAGGCAGTTATATCGCTCATTTTAAGGTCGGAACTTTATTTCTTTTAATTATAATGATTGTAGGCTATTTTATAAATATCGAATGGATTAATACAAAAGTAAAAAATATATACGAAACAATATTGGAATACACTGATGATTAACGAAAAAGAACTTATTATATATTTATTAACAACAGCCTGTTTGGTAATAATATACAATTCTTGTTCAAACGCAGCAAGGCAAGGATATGGATATTCAGGATACAAAGGATTCAGCCACCACCATTCTGTTTGGTATCATAAAAATTATCAGGAAAATTTTACCCCCAGCAACAGAGAAACAAGCACAAACGGCAATAATTTTTCCAAAAGAGGTTTGAGTGGTGGAAAATAAAAATATCCTAACAACAAAAGAATCTTTCATTCTTTTGTTATCTGTTTTTATTGTCGGTTTTTGTACAATTATTTATGAATTATTGATAGGAAGTGTATCCTCATACTTTTTAGGAGACAGCATTAAACAATTTTCTCTCGTAATTGGTTTGACAATGACAGCAATGGGATTAGGAACATTAATTTCAAGAATTATAAATAAAGATTTAATATATTATTTTATTTTTATTGAAATTCTGCTTGCTGTAATTGGCGGGGTTAGTGTACCTGTATTGTATTATGCTTATACTTTTGAATCTTTATATTACTCTGTAATGATTTTACTTATATTGGCGATAGGCTGTCTTATCGGTCTTGAAATCCCACTTTTAACAAGAATTATGGAAAAATACTACAATTTAAAAGATAACATTTCAAATGTATTATCCTTGGACTATTTGGGAGCATTTATCGCAACTATAGTATTTCCGTTTATTCTTTTACCATTTTTAGGTATATTTGAAAGTTCCGTATTTGCAGGTTTATTAAATCTGTTTGTCGGAATTATTAATTTCTTTTGGTTTAAAGATAAAATTTTAAAGAAAAAAAGTGCAAAATTATCTTTTTTAATAATTTTAATATTATTATTTTTGATAGGACTTTTTTTATGCTCTAAAGAAATTGTTAAACATTGGGAAAATAATATTTTTGAAGACAGGGTGATTTTTTCCAAACAAACACCTTATCAAAAACTTGTAATGACTAAAAACAAAGAAGATATAAGACTGTTTATAGACGGTAATGTCCAATTTTCTTCAATAGATGAATATCGCTATCATGAATTATTAATTCATATACCGATGTCATTAGCAATACACAAACAAAACATTTTGGTATTAGGTGGCGGAGACGGGCTTGCCGCAAGAGAAATTTTAAAATACGATGACGTTCAATCTGTTACCGTTGTGGATTTGGATAAAGAAATGACTGATTTGGCAAAAGAGAACAAATATTTTACCAAATTAAATCAAAACAGTTTTCAAAATAAAAAAGTTACAATTTATAATGAAGATGCTTTTAAATTTTTAGAAAATGCTCGTAATTTTTATGATGTTATCATTGTTGACTTACCTGATCCAAACAATTCTTCTTTAGCTCGTCTCTACAGCACGGAATTTTACAAAATTTTGAAGAAAAAATTGGCAAAAAACGGTATTATGGTAACACAGGCAACAAGCCCGTTTTTCTCACCAGAAGCATTTTGGTGTATTCAAAAGAGCCTTCAAAAAGCGGATTTTAAAAACATTTATCCATACCATACCTATGTGCCGTCATTCGGTGATTGGGGATTTGTTATGGCATCAAATACCCGTTATGATTTGAACACAATAAATATCAATGTTGAAACAAAATATCTTGATAATGAACTTGCAAAAGTTTCATTTAAAATTGAAAAAGATGTAATAAAAACCGATATTGAACCATCAACATTAGACAGACCAAAAATATTGGATTATTATTTAAACGGATGGAGATATTGGAATTGATAAATAATTATTTAGGCAAACATATTTTAGCAGAATATCACAACTGTGATAAAAATATTCTAAACAGTGTCGAAAAAATTGAACAAATAATGCTTGAAGCGGCACAAAAAGCAAATGTAACCGTTGTTGAAAAATGTTTTCACAAATTTTCTCCATACGGAGTAAGCGGTGTTGTTGTAATTACAGAAAGTCATTTAGCTATTCATACTTGGCCTGAATATAACTATGCAGCTGTGGACTTTTTCACTTGTAATAAAAATTGCAGTACAAAAATCGCAACAGAACATATACAAAATCTTTTAAAAGCAGAAAAATACACCTTTAAAACAATAAAACGAGGCTGCAAGTAAGCCATTTATCCGCTCTGATTTTAGAAAATTATTATATTTTTTTTCATCAAAGACCGATTGCTGCAAACATAGACAACCAAATAATTTGATTTGAAAAGAAAAATGTAACAAGAGTCATCAATGTACAAAAATACAACACAAGACTACCTAACACCGCAAGATTTTATACATAAAATTCTTGAGAAATATAAAAGGCAAGAGTTTGACCTTGATACTTGTTGTTCAAAGAAAAATATTCCGGCAAAACATCATTTTATTTATCCGCATAATGATGGATTAAAATCAGAATGGAAAGATTTTAATTGGTGTAATCCACCTTATAAATATTGTGAAAAATGGGTCAAAAAGGCTTATAAAGAACAACAGCTGGGACATTCAACAATAATGTTAATACCTGCAAGGACAGAAACTAAATATTATCATGACTATATTTTAAAAAGGCAGAATATAGAAATAGATTTTTTGCGGAAAGGATTAAGATTCGTGCATCCGCAAACAGGAAAAGAAATAACGACCCAGTTCTCTATACTAATCCAACAAAATTGCGACTTCCCACCCCTCAGAAATTTTTATCCTTTTCTATCTTTGTTAAAATCCAAATCCTATCAGAGTGTGTAGGCTGCAATTTTTGCACCGAAAACAATTATTTAAAGTACCTTTAATATATCAAATAGCCATGTGGGTAATATACAGTTAGATGAAAAAATTGTATTATTAGTACATGTGTAAAAGGGGTATCTAAAAGTATCTGTCACGAGGATTAATGGCTTATAAACAAAGTAGCACTTTTGTACTTGAAATTATAAATTAATCAAAGAAAGTAAATATAGAGTAAAACTCTACGTTTAATTCCTTTTGTGTTTTCAAAATAGTTGAGCGTAAGGATTTAAATATGATAATAAAAGTGATAAAAATATTAAAAATGTTGGGTTAAAACCCAACCTACACACTTTCATAAATAAAAATTTTGGGGGATACTTTTTAATAATATATTAAAGTTTGAATTTTTTTTATATAATAAGTTTGGAATCTGCGGAGGTGTTATTTGAAAACTTTATATAACGATAATATTAAGTCATTACTATTAAATGTTATAATGAATGATTGTGATGAGATGATTACAATCAAAAGTTTAGATTTAAAATATTTAGACTGTAATAACGCATTTATCCGTCATATTGGAGCCCAAAGCAGAGAAGAAATAATCGGCAAACCCGTTATTGAAGTTATACCAAACAGTAATTTTAGAATAATTAAAGAAAATATTGATAAAATCTTTAAAACAAGAACCTTGCAATCATATTCTTTTGATATTGAAACAAACAATTCATTGAAACGAGTTAAACAAATATCCACTCCGGTAATTCAAGAAAATCAAATTAAATATATTTTGACAATTTCCAGAGATATAACTCAAGATGAACTTTTAAAAGAAAAACTAACCGCTAAAACTTTACAATTAGATACTTTAATGGAGCACGTGCCGTTACTTGTCTACATGAAAGATAAAGATAAAAATTACATTATTGGTTCAAAACACGCAAAAGAATTCGCAAGAAAT
>JBJEGL010000312.1:0-19239 GCA_051875035.1 Candidatus Gastranaerophilaceae bacterium
AACTATCTGTGAAGCAGCAAAATTACTGAAAAAAGAAGGTGCAAAAGAAGTTTAGGTTTGTGCCGTTCATCCGGTATTCTCCGGTCCTGCACTTCAAAGACTCGAAGATGCTCCGATTGAAGAAGTCATTGTTACAAATACTATTCCTCTTAAAGAAAATGCTCCTTCTAAAATTACTCAGTTGAGCGTCGCTCCTATTTTGGGTGAAGCAATTTCCCGTATCCATGATGATGAATCTATCAGCTCTTTATTCGGATTTGAAAAAGAATATAAAGGCTAAAAATCTGAAAACTTAATATTTGTAAAATTAAAAAGCCCCGTAATTGGGGCTTTTTTAATTCCTTGTTACATAACTTTACATATTAAAACAAATTTCTAAAGTTTTTGATTAGATGTGTCGATATAAATAATGTGAATAAAACATTAACAAAGGTTTATATAAATGATAAAGAAATTAAGTACCTCTAATAATAATATCTCGAGCAGTGTAGAATTTTTATTAAGAGGTGCACAGAAGAGGAGAGCGAATGCACTTTCATGTGCTAAATCGGTAAATTCCGATATGGGTGTTGGCAAAATGATTGCCGCAATAAAATAGTAAATTGGAAATATAGAGAATTTTAAAACGGCATTAATGCCGTTTTTTTTTGTAAAATATTATTTAATTTTTGCTGCTATTTTTATACCAGGGCTGAAAATTTTTTATTTGAGCTTCAAGATGTAAATAATTTCCGTCAAAATTTATACATCTATCATCAATATAAAGATAAGAAATTTCTTTTGTATTTGTTACATCATCAATTATTGAATCAAGATTATTTTGAATCAACCACTTAGTGGCTAATATTTTATTGCGTGTAGTAAAAAGCTTAATAATATATGACTCAGAGAGCTTTGTTAAAAATTCTTTTGCACCTTGCTTAATTTCAGGAATAAATTTTTCATCAAAATTTCCCGTATATTCGTTTAATACTCCATCTAAGTCTATTAATAATGTTTTTTTGTTAACCATTCAATACTCCTTTTATTAAAAAATATTATATAAATCAGAATATAAAATTACTTATTAGTATATTAGTATACTTATTAAGACATAATTATCCCAATAAGATATCATCATATTTATGATAGAAAATAGATTTGCAAAACTTTTAGGTGAAAAGAAACTTGATAGACGAGATATTGTCAAACTTACCGGTCTTGATAATCATATTGTTTACAAAATTTATAAAGGTAATTATACGAGAATTGATTTTGTAACATTGGATAAATTATGTACTGCTTTAAATTGTAATACTAACGATATATTTAGATATATTCCTGACTAATATCTCCTTTGTTTATTGTTACTTTATTACATTATATTAAAAATATTCGTATGTAAAGATACTATATCGTATTTAAAGCTACTATACAAGATACATTCTTCTTTCATTGTTAAAATAAAAATATGATAGAAAATAGGTTTGCAATATTATTAGCAGAGAGAAAACTTGATAAAACAGATATCGTTAGAATAACCGGTTTAGATAATCATACTATTAATAAAATATATAAAAATCAAACAAATAGAATAACCTTCAATACTCTTAATAAATTATGCTTTGCATTGGAGTGTACACCTAATGATATTTTTAAGTACATACCTGATTAATTTTAAGTAAGATTAAACCTTGATTGTCACAGTCGCATTTTGTATTTTTTGAAATAAAAAAATATTTTTTATCATACAAACAGTCAGACCCTGAACCAAGTTCAGGGTGACAATTGTCATTCTGAGGCTTTAGCCGAAGTAATTATAAATGTTTAACAATCAAGTCTGCTTGTTTGGCAGAACCTGTATTCGCTATAAAATATTAAATAAATCAAGGACTCTATATTTTTGCGAACATATTTACAAAATTATTTATTTTAGCTTAAAATATGTTCAATGTCATCAATTAGGGCTTAATTTGTGAAAAATATTGATAAAAATTTGCTTAAGTTTTTAGTTTTTATTTTCGGGGTGCTTTCTGTAGTACACATTTGTTATGCTACATACGCACAAAGAGGATTATATTTTGACGGTGCATTTTGGTTTGTTTCTATGTTGAATAACCTGTCTGCCGGTACCTTTCCTTTTTTTTATGATGAAAACCACACAAGAAATTTGGCGGTATGTCTGTCTCAACTGCCGACCGTATTAACTTACAGTTTATTTCATATAAAAAGTAAAATTATATTATCTTATATGTTTTCTTTACCATTGTTTGTTTTGCCTTTACTTCTTATGTATTGGAACTACAATCTTACAAAAAGGACTAAACAGTACGGTATTCTCTTTTGGAGTATTTTTTCTTATTGTGTAGTATGTTTGGTTATACAAATCTGGTCTATTGCAGAAAATATTATTGCATCACAAATATACTTTTTGTTGTTAAATTATTTGCTTGCAAAAATTGAGTATAATAAATGGGATAAAATAGGCATTGCTTTTTTATTAATTATGATGTTTGGAATATACGAACATACAATTATTATCGGTTTGTTATTTTTTTCTGCAATGTTTTATATTGTATTTAAAGAAAAAAATCGTAGTGGAATAAAAATAGCTATTGGTATATTTTCTTTAATAGCTGCATTGTCTAACTTAATATTTTGCTTGAATAATGTAAGTGAACAGAATGATTTTCGCAGATTTTTAATTGAATCTACGAACTACTGGAAAATTACAGGAGATTTTATATTACTTGTTTCTTCTGTCACTGTTTGTTTGCTTATTTTCAATTTAATAACGAAAAAATATGAGAACAAAATTTTTATTATTTTTAATTTTGCCCAAATATTTTTGTACACATATCTTTTTTATTATATGTATTCTCATATAGACAATTTTTTGGCACCCGTAGTAGAGGGACACGTAAAAACTCTGCCTTGTTATGTAGACGTCATTGTTATATTTGGCATAATCATTTATCACTTTTTAAAATTTCCGCCTCAAACGGAGTTAATAAAAAAATGTCTTATCCCCGTTTTGTTATGCGGAATAACATTAACTTCCTGGCAAATGATTAATACTTATTATTGGAACAAAAATTTAAAATATTTTATGACTGAATTAAAAAACTATCCTCAGGCAGTATATGTTCCGGAAGAACACGAAGTTTTAAGCAGCTTTGACAATAAAGATTTAAGAAGATATATTTGGCACTGTGTATATATAACTACCGCAATTGCTTTGGATACCGAATATAAAATAAAAACTCTGCCTATACATTATCAAAAAGAATACGAAACAGGTAACTTAACATATTATGAATCTTTATATCCTAAGATAGAAAACGGTACTTTAAATATTCCTTTGAATACAGAAATAAATATAAAAAATGAGTTTTGGGATTTGTCCGATTTTGCTGAAGCTCTTGAAAAATATAAAAAATAAAATAAAAAAGCTTGCATTATTAAATGCAAGCTTTTTAGATATTAAGCCGTTATCGGAAAATTAATTAAAGTATCTTTTTAAAAGACCTTCAAAACCTTGTCCGTGGCGAGCTTCATCTTTTGCCATTTCGTGAACAGTATCGTGAATAGCGTCGTAGCCTAATTCTTTTGCTCTTTTTGCAATTTCAAATTTGCTTGCACAAGCACCATTTTCTGCTGCAGCACGCATTGCTACATTTTCTTTTGTTGATGTTGTTAATACTTCGCCGAGCAATTCTGCAAATTTAGCAGCGTGTTCAGCTTCTTCAAAAGCATATCTTTTGAACGCTTCAGCAATTTCAGGATATCCTTCTCTTTCAGCTTGTCTTGACATAGCAAGGTACATACCGACTTCGCCGCATTCACCGTTGAAGTGGTCTTTTAATCCTTTTAAAACTTCTTCGTCAACACCTTTTGCAACGCCTACAACGTGTTCTGTTGCCCAAGCTGCTTTGGAAGATTCTTCAACTTTTTTAAATTTGTCTGCTCCAACACCGCAAATAGGGCATTTTTCCGGTGCAGAATCACCTTCGTGAACATATCCGCATACTGAACATATAAATTTTGCCATTGTTATTTCCTTTCCTTAATTCTTAAAGACTTAGCCTATTACAGGAGCATTAAATACTCTTGCTGCTAAATCTTTATCTAACATTAAAAGTGCTTTTTTGTCGTCACCGATTAATTTTAATGTAGCCAAAACACCGCCAACACTTGATTCTTCTTCAACTTGTTCTTTGAGGTACCAATCTAAGAACGATAATGCAGCTCTGTCTTTAACTTCGTCCGCTACATCCATTAATGCGTTGATTCTTGATGTAACAAATTCTTCGTGTTCTAAAACTTGTTCAAAAATTTCAACGGGAGTTTTTCCTTTGATTTCCGGAGCATCAATTGCAGAAAGAACAACTTTTCCGCCACGTTCAATCAAGTAATCATACATTCCCATTGCGTGAGCATGTTCTTCTTGAACTTGAACATTAAACCAGTTTACAAAGCCTTGTAAATTGAGTTCTGAAAAATAAGCCTTCATTGCCAAATAAAGATATTCGGAAAATAATTCTTTATTTATTTGATCATTGAACGCATTTTGCATTTTTTCACTAATCATGATTTTCTCCTTAGTATAAGATTTTAATCTACCTTATTTATATCACAAAATATTTTTAGATAAAAATTTTATATAAATTTTTATTAAAAAAATTACATATTTAATTCGTATTTTTGCCGTCCCAGCATATTATTTTCAAAACCCTTTGAAAACAATATTTACAAGCCGATAAATACCTTCAAAATATTAAAATTCTGTCACTAATATTAAATAAAATACAAAAATAACTGTTTATAAATATACAAAAGAGCATATTGAAAGAATGAATTTATACAAAAAAAGTGAGGAATAACCTCACTTTTATAAATCCCTAAATGAACAAATGACTCTAATCTTCGTTTATATCCAGTACCGTTTCTTGCATAATCACATTTTCAACATAACCTAAACAAGTATCTAACAATTCGTTTAATCCTGATTCAATTTCAATGTTTAATAAATGATCTGCATTCATGTTCATTTTTCTCCTTAATTTTTGTTTCTTATAGTTTATATATCGGATTATTTTTATAAAAACTTTAATACAGATTTGTATGACATTAAGAAATGTTACTGTATTATTTTTGAGATATTTAACTATAATAAAAACAAGTTATTAATGAGCAAATTATCAGTGTTTATACTCGCCCGTAGACATCTTCATAGCGTATAATATCGTCTTCAGAAATATAATCGCCTTTTTGGACTTCAATTATTTTTAAATCCGTATCATAAGGATTTTGAAGAGAATGCTTCATTTTTACAGGAATATCAACACTTTGTCCGGGTTCAAAGAAGCAATCTTTGTCATCCAAAACGATTTTTGCTTTTCCTTCAAGGACAACCCAATGTTCAGAGCGGTGATTATGTGATTGAATTGACAATTTTTGTCCCGGAGAAACGCAAATAACCTTTGTAAGATAACCTGCTCCTTCGGCAAGACAAGTATACCAACCCCACGGACGAAATACCGTTTTATGAACGAGATGGGCTTTATCATCTTCTTTTTTCAATTTTTCAAAAACTTTTTTAACGGCTTGAGAATCCTCTTTATTACAAGCAAGAATAGCGTCTTCGGTATTAATTAAAATAACATTTTCAAGACCGATTGCCGCAACAACCTTGTTATCGCTGTATATAAAAGAATTTTTAACATCTTCTGAAATCACATGACCTTCAAAAACGTTACCGTCATTGTTTTTTTCGCTCACTTCATACAAAGATTGCCAAGAACCCAAATCACTCCAATCGGATAAAAGTTTGCAAAGTGCAATTTTGTCTGATTTTTCCATAATAGCATAATCAATGGACACTGACGGCATATTTTCAAAAACACCGTATGGAATTTTGTTGGAATCTTTAAAACTCAGTTTTGAAAGATTATTATATATTTCCGGTTGATATTTTTGAAATTCGGCAAGTAAAACAGAAACTTTAGCCATAAAAATTCCGCCGTTCCAAAAATAATTTCCTTCCAAAATATATTTTTGAGCAGTTTCAAAGTCGGGCTTTTCGACAAATTTCTCAACTTTATTTATTCCAAAAGCCTCACCGTTTGTCTTAATGTAACCATATCCCGTTTCCGGATAGGAAGGATTTATACCAAAAGTTACAATATGACCATTTTCAGCAGCTTCAAGACCTTCTTTTACAGTTTGCTCAAATGCTTTTACATCTTTTATAAGATGGTCGGACGGAACAATAATAACAATTTCTTCAGGATTTTTTGTTTGTTTTAAATACTCTAAAGTTGCAGCAATTGCAGGAGCTGTATTTTTAGCCATAGGTTCAGCCAAAACAACCGAGTTTTTATTGATTTGAGATAATTGAAATTTCACGTCATTTACGTGTTTTATGTTAGTTATAGATACTATATTTTCGGGATTAATAAAAGCCTGCAATCTTTTAAAAGTGCTTTGTAAAAGGCTTAGTTCTCCATCCAATTTTAAAAGCTGCTTTGGGTATAATTCTCTGCTCAAAGGCCATAATCTGCTTCCCGAACCACCTGCTAATATAATTCCGTACATTTGTTCTCCCGATTATCTGTCAGCAAAATTATATCATAAAGCATTTTTAGCTGCTAACATTTTTAACATTGATATTTTACTTTACATCAATATTCCTTTATTTAAATTTCGCAGATGCATTTCGATTGCAATTAAATAGATAAGCATAGATAATGCCAATACGGGAAGGTAGTTCAACCCAATTCTTTGTATTACAAAACCAATAGCCGGAACGACAAGAGCAAATCCGAGACTTGCGGCACCAACTTGATGCCCCATTAATATTTTAGCGGTATTCAAGTCATATCGTTTATGGGTTTCATTCATTGTACAAGGATAAATTCCTGACAATCCTAAACCTAACAACATCAAGCCAAAACAGGTGGTAAATTTATAAGTAAAACATATAAATAACATTGCAATAACGGATATGAATAAACTTGATAAAATAATTTTTTTATCAGAAATTTTTTGCGTAATAAATCCGACAATAATTCTTCCTATTGTCAAAGATGCCCAATATATCGACACTAAAATGCCTGCCGTAACAGGAGCAAAGTCTCTGGCTTCAGTCATAACGGAATATATCCAAAGTCCTATTCCTCCTTCCACCGAGGTATAGAAAAAGAAGAAAGAAGAACTTAAAAAGGTATTTGATGTTATCATATTAGTTTTTGTTGAACTGCTTTCATAAGAACAAACAGTTTGAACAAAACATTTTCTTTTCAAAAAAAATATTAAGGTAAGTAAAAAAAGTAGTAAAGCAACGGTTCCGTATCCAAATCGCCAATTAAATCCGAGAGTAAAAGCTGCCGTAATAATAAGCGGTCCTATTGTTGAACCAATCCCCCAGAATGCATGCAGCCAGCTCATATGTTTAGAAGAATAATTCATTGCAACGTAATTATTCAACGCACTGTCTACAGAACCCGCACCTAATCCGGCCGGAATTGCAAACAGCAGAAAGACGAGCCAATTAGGACTTAAGGCATAACCCAGCACTCCGACAGCCGTTAGCAAAACACTTACTGTCAATATTTTAGAAATCGGAAATTTTTCTGCAATATAACCGTTAATATATCCTGAAAATGCAGTAATAACAGTTACAATAAAAACAACAAACCCTGCAGCATCAAGCGGTTTACAAAAATCTACTCTTATCGACGGCCAGGCAATACCTAAAATTTGATCAGGCAGTCCGAGTCCGATAAAAGCAAAATACAATAATATCAAAACGTATATTTTTGATTTTTCCATATTTGTTATCATAATTCAAAAATAAATAATTTCGTTGAAAAATTTTTTTGATGGATGTAAATTACAGATGTTATGAAAAAGTACCACATACATTTATTTTTAATAGCATTAGGCATAGGCTTTTATTTTTTAAGTAACGTACAAAGGGTTGCTGTTCCGGGGACAATTTTTGACCTTTTACAACTCGAATTCAAAGTTTCCGCACCTTATATAACAGCTATCGGTGCAACATTTATGTATGTATATGCTATAAACAGTTTAATTGCGGGAATATTAATAGACAGATACGGCGGAATAAGAGTTCTTGCCGCAGGTGCAATAGTTTTTTGCATAGGTTCGGTTATATTTCCGATTGCACATTCTTTGTGGCTTATGTATTTATGCCGTGCTCTGGTTGGTTTTGGGGCAGGAACTTTTTATTTAAGTATGGTCAAAGAAATCAAAAAATGCTTTGCTGATAAGGATTTTGGTATAATACTTTCTCTAATGATGTTTGTTGGCTACCTCGGCGGAATTATTGCACAAGCTCCTTTTGTAATATGCGTTGCCAAAATAGGTTGGAGAAATTCAATGGGAATTTTTGCGATTGCCGCAATCATCTTAACTTTACTATTTCTTCCCGGAGCGAAGATTTTTAACCATAATCCTATAAACAAAAAAGTTCACTGCGGACTTGAACCTTTTAAAGAATCCTTTAAAAACAAACATAATATTAATATATTTCTGTTTGCCTCAATAAATTTCGGGCTATATTATGTAATTTTAACAGTTATAGGAAAAAAATTTTTAGAAGATTTTACTCTTATGCCATCGGAAAAAGCTGCATTATATCTGTCAGCAGCTGCAATAATTTCTTCTGTTGCAGGGTTGGTTGTAGCAACTTTAAGCAGAATTTCCGGCGGGAAAAAATCAATATTTTTAAAAATATGTGCAACAACTTGCTTTCTTGTCTTTTTAATGTTGTTTTTATGCATAATTTTTGAAATAAAATCTCAAATATTAGGTATTTTAATTTGTTTTCTTGCTCCCGGAGCAAGTTTATCGCCAATATTGATACCGTTAATCCACCAAACAAACAGATATGAAATTACAGGAACAACCGTAAGTATTATGAATTGCTTATTCTACTTTATGGTGGGTATTTTTGGAAATATAACGGGAATACTTATGGATGTTTTTGAACCCTCTTCTAATTTAAAAGGTCATTTAATTTATGGCAAAGAAACATATATGTTAGTTTTCGGTTTTTTATTTGTTTTGTCTTTTATAGAATTGTACAATGCATACAGGCTTAAAGACAATCCGAATTTCAATACGAATATAGCTAAAAATTAGTGAAACAATCTTACCAAGTCATGGTATAATTTAGAAAATGAAGATGTTATGCCAACTTTAAAAACTTTTGAAAACAAAAATTTTTTGTATATTCAAAAACTCGATAAAACAGGTAAATAAAATCACATTATCATGAATAATTAAAATGTTGATACAAAATACATTAATTGGAGAAAAATGGTATCTTACGTAAATACTGGAGTTCTGGCAGGACTTAATATTCATAAAGTTTCGGTAGAAGTTGACATGAACAATTCTTTACCCTCTGTTATAATTGTAGGTTTGCCGGATACGGCTGTTTCGGAAGCAAAAGAGAGGGTTCGTTCTGCAATAAAAAATTCGGGGTATTCTTTTCCCGCAAAAAAAATTACCGTCAATCTTGCCCCTGCCGACATAAAAAAAGAAGGAAGTTTATACGATTTACCGATTGCAATTGGTATTCTGTCAATTGACGGTATTCTTAATTGTACAAAATTTGAACAGTACGCTTTTATAGGAGAACTTTCTCTCGATGGTTCTTTGCGT
The DNA here is from genome assembly GCA_051875035.1 of Candidatus Gastranaerophilaceae bacterium. GTDB lineage: Bacteria > Cyanobacteriota > Vampirovibrionia > Gastranaerophilales > Gastranaerophilaceae > RUG841. The sequence goes on from JBJEGL010000312.1 coordinate 9,673, forward strand.
CCTGTAAGCGGAGTATTACCTCTTGTTGCGGGATTTAAAGATTTAGGTATAAAAAAAGTTATTGTTCCTTATGATAACGGAAAAGAAGCTGCCCTTATTCAAGATATGGAAGTATATCCGGCAAAACATCTTTCAGAAGTCGTTAATCATTTTTCTGATGATGCAGAATGCCATCAGCCTTTAAATCTTGTAAAATTTGACATTAATGAGTATATGAAGAGCGATAAAAATGAATATACATACGATTTTAAAGATGTTAAAGGTCAACTAAAAGCTAAAAAGGCTCTCGAAATAGCGGCGGCGGGCGGTCATAATATTTTGATGTCAGGTCCTCCGGGGTCGGGTAAAACGCTGCTTGCAAAATGTTTTTCCTCGATATTACCACCACCGATTCCGGAAGAAGCAATAGAATTAACCAAAATATATAGTATTTCCGGTTTAATTGATGTAAATCATCCTTTGATTACAAAAAGACCGTTCAGAATTGTTCATCATACAGCATCTTCTGTCGGAATTATCGGTGGAGGTTCAAACCCTAAACCCGGAGAAATTACTCTCGCTCATAGAGGAATTCTTTTTCTTGATGAAATAGTTGAGTTTCCGAGACAAGTATTAGAAGTTCTCAGACAACCTTTAGAAGATGGAGAAATTGTTATTTCAAGAGCTCAGACAAGTATTAAATACCCAGCAAAATTTATACTTGTTGCTGCAATGAATCCTTGTCCCTGCGGATATTATGGAGATACGGAAAAAGAATGTACCTGTACGGAATTTCAAGTTCAAAGATATCGCTCTAAAATTTCCGGTCCGTTGCTCGACAGAATTGATATACAAATAGAAGTTCCAAGACTAAAAACAGATGAATTGGTCGGAAAAAATTTTGAAGCAGAAAGTTCTGAAGAAATTAGGAAAAGGGTTATCAAAGCACGAGAAATACAAAATACCAGATATAAAGATTACGGTATTTACACAAACTCTGAATTAACACCGAAGCTTATTAAAAAGTTTTGTGTATTGGATGAAGAAAGTGAAAAATTTTTAAAAACCGCAAGCAGAAAATTTAATATTTCAGGCAGAGGCTATGACAGACTTCTGAAACTTGCAAGAACAATAGCAGATATTAATGTTTCGGAAAATATTAAAATAAATCATCTTTCTCAAGCATTGCAATATCGTAACTTTATAGAAAACGGTCCTTAAAATGCACTTGCAATATTTTTGATATTTTGCTTTTCAGTAATACCGATTGTCTTATTTTAATGAATGCTATTTTTTATGATATTCGTACGGAAAACATCCGCTATTATTTGTCATGATTTCATTGATATTCATATCATTAAAATAAATTACTCCTAAAATCCTTTTATTCTTTGTTCTCCCCATTCTTTTGAAATTGAAGAAGGGTGTATGCCCCAGACTTTTTGAGTATACTTTTCAAAGAATAATTCATACAAAACTTTTCCGAAACGATTTATCATAAAGGTTTCAAGATTAGTTTACGCTTTTTTAAGTATATAATAACTTACTATACATGTTAAACAATTGTAAATGCTAACTTTAAGCTATAGGAACGTTTGGACGTAATCATAAATTTTCATAATTCAATTTTTTCTGCATTATTTTGTAATTATTTTTCTTTACAAAATATCAAGAGAATCTTCTTTTTATATATTAACGACCTGTTTCTGTATTAACGATTATATTTTGGTCTGTATGTCCAGCACAGTTTAAACCTCTGCCCTGTAAAAATGTTTATGAACAAAAAATATATTAAATACTATATTCGGAATGATAATAACAATCATTCCGAATATACAAATTTGCCAAAATAATACAATTTTATATGTTATTTTTCATTGTCCAAACTCCGCAAGGACATACTCCTGCACATATTCCGCAGCCGATACATCTTGATTCATCGGAATAATATTTTACGTTTCCTTCATCGTCAACAAAACGTTCTATTGCCTTTTGCGGACAAGCATTCAGGCACATTTGACAATCTCTGCAAAGACCGCAGCTCAAGCATCTCGATTGTTCTTCATAAGGCTCAATTTTTACAACACTTTTTGGACTATACGTTTTGTAATATTCCGGAATTGCCCTATCTCTTGGAAGTTTAGGAGATTTTTCAAATGTTGATAATTCAATATTATTAAACATATTATCAATATTTTGAGCAACATTTTTTCCGCTTGCGAGTGCATTTACAAACAAACCTTGTCTAATAGAATCACCTGCGGCAAATACTTTCGGATTTGCAACAGATTGGCTGTATTGATTTAAAAGCAATCTACCCTTATCGTCTGTATATTTATCTGTCAAGAAAGAAAATTCAGGTCTGTCACCTACTGAAATTATTACACTGTCTGCCTCAAGAAGAGTTCCGTCTTTAAGCCAAACACCTTCGTCTGTAACTTTTTCGGTAAAACACGGATAAAGAATTTCTGCACCCAATGATTTTGCGTGGGCGATTTCTTTCGGGAAAGCTGCCGGTTTTTGAATATCTATTGCCGTAACTTTTTCGGCACCGCATTTATAAGCACCGATAACAACGTCCATTGCGGCATTTCCTGCACCGATAATTACAACCTTTTTGCCGATTGTTACTTTTTCACCGTTATTAATAGCTTTCAAGAAGTTTAATCCCTTAATAAGCTTTTCATTTCCTTCAAACGGAATTACAAACGGAATATGTGCACCAATGGCAATAACGATTGCATCATAATTTTTTTCAAGATTTTGAAAATCGTCAGAATTTATTTTTTTATCCAAAACAAAATTAATATTAGTATCTTTCAAACGGTTAATTTCTGCATTGAGTACCGATTGCGAAAGCCTGTCTTCAGGAATAACCTGAGAAAGTTTACCTCCTATTTTTTTATCAGCTTCAAAAATATCAACTTTGTATCCGAGCTTATCAAGCTGCCAACCGCAACAAATACCTGCTGCACCCGCACCGATTACAGCTATTTTTTGAGGTTTTGTAATTCTGTGTTTCGGAAGTTTTACATCTCTTGACATAGAACCAATTTCTGCAACTTTAATATGTTCATCAACGTATTGTCTGTTACAATGCTCCATACATAAGTTAGGACATACATTTCCGCATACAGAGGCTGGAAACGGTGTGTATTCCAGAACTAAATCAAGTGCTTCTTTCAATTTATCATTTTTAATTAAATTGATACGTTTTTGAGTCGGAATACCAAGCGGACAATCGTATTCGCACGGTGCACAATTTGCCGAATTTGCCCACTCGGGAATTCTTAATCTTGTATCACCCTTTGTCACAAAGGGTATTACTTGAAAATCATCTTTAAATACATCACTGAATATACCGCCTTTAATCCAACTCTTTTCTTTAAAGTCTTTTACGGATATTCTTGTTTTTTTAGGCTTATGATAAAAATCCGGTGCAACTATTTTTTTCCATTCTGAAAAATCTGAAAGTTTTTCAACAATGTCAGGACGTTCAATTTTTTCTGCAAATTCTGCAATTCCGTTTTTTAAAAATTCGACATCTTTTTCATCAATATCAACAATAAAAACTTCATCACTTACATCTTTTACTTTGCCTCTGAAATAAATTGTTCCGCCAACCATTCCAACACAAGAACGGCTGCCCAAAATGCTTTCAAAATCTTCACAACCTAAACCGCAAACAACAGCAGTTCCACCGCCCATAAATTCAAAAGCGAATGAACCTGTATTTTTTAATACCCAAAATTCAGGAGCAACGTATTTAGGGTCATGTTTCATTAACGCTCCGGACCGGGTACCAACTCTGCCACCAACAAAAATCTTGCCGCCTGCTGCACAATGAGCGGTTGTATCTCCGCCGTCACCTTTAATAACTATTTCAGCACCTGAATTTAACCAACCTGCATCTGCAGGAACAGAACCTTCAACAACAATTTTTGTTCCTGGCATACCCATCGAACCAAGACGCTGCCCCGGATTTGTTACGTGAAATTTTAATTCTTCACCGTTTTCTGTCCATAAAGGTCCGCCTATATCATGTTGCCCCGAAGCATTAATTTCAAAATCGGTAACTCCTTCTTCCATTTTGTCGTAAATAATTTGAAGAAGTTCCTGTGTCGAGATTCTTTTTTCATCAATTATCGTTTCAATTTTTATTTTTTTTGTCATATTTTTCACCGATTAACATACGTGCTGAATAGATAGTCTTGTTGCAACATTTTTATCAACTGTGACAAGTGCATCGGAACGACCGACAGGCAATGTGCTGTTTCCTATCGGAGCAAGTAACTTTTTAAGTTCCAAATCCGTTGCAAGGAAGTAATTAACAATGTTTTGTGCAGCCTTATCAACATCTAAACGTTTTACAAGAACAGGATTTTGGGTTGTGATACCGACAGGGCAATTACCGGTATTGCAAGCATTACATTTTCCAAAGTCATTGCCTACACATCCTGCAATTTGTAACATTAATTTACCTGAGAAAACTCCGTTTGCTCCAAGGCAAATCATTTTAAATGCATCTGCAGCAAGCGTTCCGTTCATTCCGAGTCCGCCGCCTGCCCATAAAGGAATTTGTCCCTGTTTCCCCTGTCTTACGCCTGCGAGATAGCAATCACGAAGTCTTGATACAATAGGATGTCCTGTGTGGTCAAGAGAAACTTGGTGTGCTGCACCTGTTCCGCCTGCTATACCATCAAGGAAAAATCCTCCGACAATATTGTACGGGTCGCGGAGCAGATTGTTATATACAGAAACACTCGTAACCGAAGCTGCAACTTTGATTGCCACCGGTACTCTGAATTTGAATGCCGCATTCATTGATAAAAACATCTTTTGAACACTTTCTTCAATCGAGTACAAGCCTTGATGATTTGGTGGTGAAAGTAAGTCGGCTTTCGGTACACCTCTGATTTCCTGAATATGTTCTGCCACTTTTTGTGCCATTAAAAGACCGCCGTCACCCGGTTTTGCACCTTGACCTATTTTTATTAAAACTCCTGCCGGATCGTCTGTCATATACGGCATTGCATTGATAATTCTGTTCCAGCCAAAATGTCCTGATGCTATTTGCAAAATCGTGTATTTTAAATATTTTGATTTGAGAAGCTTAATTGGAGCTCCGCCTTCTCCCGTACACATTCTGACAGGTAATCCCGCAACTTCATTTAGATATGCTGTTGCAATTGACAAAGCTTCCCACATTCTTGGAGATAAAGCTCCAATAGACATATCGCCGATAATAATCGGGTAAATCCAGCTTGTTGCAGGAATTTTCTTTTCAATTTTTAATTCACCTTTTTCATCTACTGCAAACGGTAATTCTTCCGGTGGTAAAACCCTGCCGAATGGTGCAAGTATATCAAAAGTATGTCTTTGTGCATCAAGAGAAGGGTCTGTCATTTGAGAAATACGACCTACTTTTATTTTGTCAAGAGTTCTTCCTTCCGTATGAACATTTGTTCTTCCACCTCTTTTTATAGATTCGGCATTTTCTGCTCTGTATTTAACATTCATTCTGTTATGTTCATTGAAAACAGGTTTTATTGCTTCATTTGGACAAACTTTTGCACAAATTCCACAGCCGACACAATTATTTTTCTTTGTTACGACTTGTTTGATGACGGGTCTTGCAGTAAATTCTTCAACAGGCGAAGGTGTTGTTCCAACACTGTACACTTTTCTTCTTTTCTCAACTGATGGTTTTATTGCTCCAAAAGTGCAAGCAGCAACGCATCTCCCGCAGAGCGTACATCTTTCGGGATTATATTCTATCTGCCACATTAAATCATCTTTTGAAATTTGGTTTGCATATTCTACTGATTCCATCTCATCACCTGCAAATCATTGTCAATTACTACTGTTTCTCTTTCGTTCGGATAAATATCTTCTTCTGAATTTCTATCCGGCAAAATGTCATTTATTCCGGTAACTTCTGAAGTTAATACAACTGTATCATCTGTCCTGCCGATAACTATCGGTCTTAATTTTTTGGAATCACAAGTCGTCAGCATTGTTCCGTCTGGCGTAACTGCTATAACAGCGTTTGGTCCGTTAATTTCAAGATTTGACAGAGATGCCTTTATCCTTAATAATATTTCTTTATCTTTTCTTTCGTTAATTTCGTCAAAAGGAAGCGGTGTAATTACATGTTTGAAATATTTTAACGGCCATTTCAATATTTTATTTACATAATGCAATGTGTACAAGAAACATTGAGAATCACTTTCAAAACCTATGTATCCTTTGTATAAACTTTGCTGGAATAATTTATTCTTTTCATAAAAAGTATTTTCACCGTTTACTAAAGCACTGTAACCTTGTAAAAAGAACGGGTGTGCAGCATATCTTACAATATCATAATTTGTATTTTGACGACATTGAGCTGTGATAATTTTTGCTTTAAATGTATCGTCAGGATGATTTAAATTAAAATAGGTTCCTATATCTTTTGGATCACCGATTTCTTTTAACATTAACGTGTCTGGCCAGAATGAATATACATAACCGTCTTCCGTTTCTTCAAGAGCTTTTCTGAGTTTTAATCTTGTATCAATCAAAAGTTCTTGTTTTTCCTCTTTTGGTGCATATTTATAGGATTTTGGATAGTTAAATACTTCAAACAAATAATTGGGCATCGGTTCGATATTCAAATGAGGAGCCATTTCCACATTAACATCCGGTGTCCACTGCATTACACGAACAAATCCAATGCTATGTAAAATATCCTCTGCAATATGCATGCCTTCATTTGTACATGCCATTGATAATATCGGTAAGTCTTTATATGTTTCAAAAACTCCGCCCAAGTCCTGCATTATAAAGGCAAAACCCGAATTATCATGCCCTTTTTGCTGTGTTCGCATTAGTTGTAATGCCATTGACGGATGTATGTATTTTTTAGATTTTATAGCTCCGATTCTACACATAGTTCCAGCTTTCTTTTTAACTGTTATTAACAGTAAATCTACATAAGGTACTTGTCAAGTTTTAAGTGTGTTTTTTACACATATTAACATTTTAACAAACTATTTATTTTAAGATCAATAACAAGTATTAAGAATTCAAAAATATTCTTTGAGCATAATTCAACAGAGTTTGCAAAGATGGTAAACCAGACTTAAAAAACATTCTGTTCAATCTAAATAACGTATGTTTTTTAATATATACAGATGTGAAAATAAAAAAATAACAATTTTTAAAAATTAGCTTTGTAAATATATTATCTTTTTTGTTGCCTGAGATATAATTTTTTGGTATTATTGAGCAGAACAGTAAAAAAGGAAAATTTAAATGATTTCTGTAAATGATTTAAAAACAGGCTTAACAATTGAACTTGATAACGGTCTTTGGTCGGTAGTTGAATTTTTACACGTTAAACCGGGCAAAGGTGCTGCTTTTGTAAGAACAAAACTTAAAAATGCAGAAACAGGCAACGTTATTGAAAGAACTTTTAGAGCCGGTGAAAAAGTAGCAAAAGCAACTCTTGATAAAAAAGAAATGCAGTATCTTTACAAAGAAGGCAATGACTTTGTAATGATGGATTTGGAATCTTACGAACAAATGAACATTACTGCAGCACAAATCGGTGATGGAGTTAAGTATCTTAAGGAAAACATGAATGTTATGGTTCTTATGCACGAAGGAAGAATTATAGGTATTGATGTTCCTAATCACGTTGAATTAACGGTTACGGATACTCCTCCGGCAGAAAGAGGAAATACTTCACAAGGAAGTACAAAGCCTGCTACACTTGAAACAGGTGCTGTTGTTCAAGTTCCGTTCTTCGTAATGAATGGAGATGTTATAAGAGTAGATACCAGAACAAATGAATATTTGGACAGAGTATAGGATTAATTATGAATTTTGAAACAGATTACATAAAAAAACTTGCTAAAATATTAGCAGATAATGATTTAACGGAAATTACGCTTGAAAATGGTGAAGAAGCTATTGTAATTAAGCGTGATAAAGAGGCAACTCACTTTGCGGCAGATGTTATTCCTGTCCAACAATGTGTTCAGCCTGCACCGATTGTTCAGCAGCAAACTCTTCCGGCAGTTGCAGAACCGGCAAAAGAAGAAGTTATTAAAGGTACTCCGATAACTTCTCCGATGGTTGGAACATTTTATGCTGCACCTTCAGCAGATGACGAACCGTTTGTTAAAGTCGGTGATACTGTTAAAAAAGGTCAAGTTGTCTGCATTATAGAAGCAATGAAATTAATGAATAAAATTGAGTCGGAAGTTGACGGAAAAATTGTCAAAATCTGTGTAGAAAATGCGAAACCCGTTGAATACGGACAAGTTATTATGTATGTAGAATAATTACAAAATTTAATATTTTTGCACTATTAAAGACATTTATTCTTAAATAGTGCAAAATATTATTGAGGACAGAATATTAATGTTTAAAAAAGTATTGATAGCAAACAGAGGCGAAGTAGCAGTCAGGGTTATAAGAGCTTGCAGAGAAATAGGAATACCGACAGTTGCGGTATATTCAGAAGCGGATGCGGATTCTTTGCATGTTAGTCTTGCAACGGAAGCGTATTGTATCGGACCAAAAGAAAGTTCCAAAAGTTATCTTAACATTCCTGCTATTATTTCGACAGCCTTGATATCAGGTGCTGATGCTATCCATCCGGGGTACGGATTTATGTCGGAAAGTGCTGCTTTTGCTGAAATATGTGAACAGCATGGAATAAAATTTATCGGACCGACGGGAGCAGCAATCCGTAAAATGGGTGATAAAGCACAAGCAAGAGCTACCATGCTTGAAAAAAACATTCCTATTACACCGGGAACAGGACTTGTTGATGATATAGAAAAAGCCAAAAAGTTTTGCAAAAAGGCCGGATACCCTGTTATAGTAAAAGCTACTGCAGGCGGCGGCGGAAAAGGTATGAGAATCGTTAACAAAGAAAGTGAACTTGAAGAAAACATTGTTCTTTGTAAAACAGAAGCTCAGAAATTCTTTGGCAATGCGGGTGTTTATATTGAAAAATATCTTGTAAATCCGAGACACATTGAAGTGCAAATTTTGGCAGACAAACAAGGTAATGTTGTTTATCTTGGTGAAAGAGATTGTTCTATTCAAAGACGTCATCAGAAATTAATTGAGGAAGCACCTTCTCCTGCTGTAAATGATAAAATTCGTGAAAAACTCGGTAAAACAGCTGTTAGAGTTGCAAAAGCAGTTAAATATGAAGGTGTTGGTACAGTTGAATTTTTGTTGGATAAAGACAATAATTTTTATTTTATGGAAATGAATACCCGTTTGCAAGTTGAACACGGTATCACCGAAATGATAACGAATATAGATATTGTCAGAGAACAAATTAATATAGCAGCAGGCTATCCTCTTTCTGTAACACAAAGGGATATAGTAATCAAAGGTCATGCAATAGAATGTCGTATTAATGCTGAAGATCCGGATAAAAATTTTATGCCGGCAGCAGGTTTGATAAACGGATATGTTGCACCCGGCGGATTTGGAGTCAGGGTTGATTCGCATGTTTATTCCGGATATGCAATACCGCCTTATTATGATTCATTGATTAGTAAACTGATGTGTTGGGCTCCT
>JBJEGL010000313.1:0-5008 GCA_051875035.1 Candidatus Gastranaerophilaceae bacterium
CCAAAGAACCCTGCCCAATTCCCGAACCGTCATAAAGCAGTAAAAGTTGTGCATACTCACCTTTAAAAGCTACTACTTCAGCCGGTTTTCTTTCACCAACACTGGTTTCAATAAAGCATAAATCACCTATTTTCAATCCAGGCAAATTCACTTCTACCGTCAAACCCAAAAGTTTTGAGACAGAACCTTTATAGCTAAATAAAGGGGTATTGTGAATAACTTCAAATGCCCTTTTTTTTGTATATTCAATTGATTTTTCAATACTTTGATTTAGTTCCATTTTTAGCTGTTTCCAAAGTTATAATCTTGTATATACGATTCACCTATTGTATCAACTGCTTCAACCCTAATATCAGTAATCAATTCAGAATAAGATATAACAACAATAGTCGGAATATGTCTTTCCAAAAGCTGATAAAGAGGCAGTCTGATACGTGGCGAACAAAGTATAACAGGCTGACTTCCGATATTTTGGTGAGCCCGCATAAGTGTTTGTGCGGAAGATTCAATAAGTTCCTGCACTTGAAGCGGATTTAACAGGAACATTGTACCGAGCTCCGTTCTTTGACAACTGTCATCAAGCGTTTTTTCCCATTCGGAAGAAAGAGTTAATGCGTATAAAACTTTATCCGGAGTTGAATGAGATAAACAAATTTGACGACCTAAAGCAGCACGTAAACGTTCCGATAAAATATCCGGTTCTTTTGAAAATCTTGCATAGTCGCAAAGTCTTTCAAAAATAAACATAATATCTTTTATTGAAACTTTTTCTCTTATCAGGTTAACAAAAATTTTACGCAAGTCACTTGTAGAAATAATAGCGGGAACAAGGTCGTTAACAAGAGTCGGGTCTTGACTTTTTACAAGTTCCATAAGCTTCAATACGTCTGTTTTTGTCATAACTTCATCAACATATTTTCTTACACTTTCCTGCAAGTGAGTAACAATAACGTCAACGGAATCAACCTGTGTCAGTCCGTCACGAGGATCGAAATCGTCAGGATTGAGCCAATATGCCTGCGTTTGATATGTCGGGTCAATACCTACAATTGCATCTTTCGGAACATCTTTACCCAAAGAATCCCACTGGTCTGCAATAACCATATTTTTACCCGGATACACTTTACCGATGGCAACAGTATTACCCCTTATTGCAATCATATATTCATTTGCATCAAGTGCAGAAGAATCCATAATTCTTATGTTTGGGATAATAAAACCGAGTTCATCCGTAACTCTTTGACGAAGTGCAGCAATTTTCGGAAGCAGTTGACCGTCTTGGTCAGGGTCGGCAATAATTAACAATCCTGAACCGACTTGCAAACTTAAAACGTCAACCCCCAATCTTTCATACATTCTGTTTGGATTAACCAAATCCTGCATGTTTTGACGGACACTTTCCAATTGTCCGAGTTGTGCTTGCACATCTTGGTTAACTAAAACAGAAAAAGCACCAACCGCAATAACAGCCGCATATAATAAAAACGGAAACCACGGAAGACCGGTAATAAAAGATGTCAGAGCAATAAGAATAAGAAAACCGCTTGCAAAAAACAAACTAAATGGTTTACTTAAAATTTGTGATTCCAAATCTTGTCCTAAAGATGGACTTGCTGCTGTTGAACGGGTCATTACAATACCTGCCGATACTGACATCAACAAAGAAGGTAACTGAGCTGCCAAACCGTCACCTACCGTTAGCATCGTATATTTTTGAACAGCTTCTTCCGGTGCCAAACCGTTTTGCAAAATACCAATTAATAATCCACCGACAATGTTAATAATCGTAATAATGATACCTGCCATAGTATCACCTTTTACAAACTTCATAGCACCGTCCATTGAACCGAATAAGCTTGATTCTCTTTGTAGGTCTTCACGTCTTTTTACGGCTTCTTCCGGTGAAATCAAACCAGCATTAAAGTCTGCGTCAATTGTCATTTGCTTACCGGGCATAGCGTCCAAAGCAAATCTTGCCGAAACTTCCGCAATACGTTCCGCACCTTTTGTAATTACCATAAATTGCACAACTGTAATAATCAAAAATATTACGAAACCAACAATTAAGTTACCGCCTGTTACAAATTTTGCAAACGCATCGATTACTTCTCCGGCTTCTCCCTTTGCCAAAATTGAACGAGTAGAAGCAATTGACATTACAAGACGAAACATTGTTCCGATAAGAATAATTGACGGAAATGCTGACAACTCAAGCGGCTTTGTAATATAAAGCGATATCATTAACAGTACAATACCAAGAGTAATATTGAATGCAATCGCCATATTTATACAAAAAGGCGGCAACTCACAAATCAATATGATTATGAGTAAAATTACAAATATTGCTAATCCTATTTCGCTAAACGGATTTCCTCCGCCTGCATTTGCCTGTGCCATATGTTATTCCTGCTGCATCTTTTTAAAAGCCTGCTCCAAAATTGAAAGTCCGGTATCTATTGTCGCATCAATTATACCGTTTTCCGTCAAAATTATTGCTCCACCTGACGAAATACTATCATCAGGAACGACCTTTATCTTTGCCTCAATTGAATCCGCCGACAAAAATGCCGGAAGATTTTCTTTTACCGTTACGGCATCTTGAGGCGAAACTCTTACCGTAATTCTGTTTTCTGTCTTAAATGTATCTCCTAATGCTGATTTTATTAAACTTAAAAGAGCCTGTTTGTCTTGTTCAATTTCTTTATTAATAATCTTTTTGGCAATTTCAACGGAAATTTCCAATATATGCGGTGAAAGCATTGAAAACATTTCTTCTTTATAGGAATAAAATCCTTTTATAGCATCAATTAAAGCATCTATATCCTTTTGAGCATTTTCAAGTCCTATTTTGTGACCTTCTTTAACAGCTTGCTCACGAATAGAATTTGCTTCTTCTTGGGCACGGGAAACCATATTCCTTTCATCAACACGACGATAACCTCTTCTTCTGCTTCCCTGACGTCTTTCCTGTCTTGAATCAAAAACAATATCTTCAAAACTTAAAGGCACCTGAACTTCTTGTTTTATCGCATCACCAATCTGCGGCACAGCGGTAGGAACAGTGTCATCAATTAAAGGTTGCTTTTGTGTTTTTTCAGACTGACTTCGCTTGATAATCATTGATTTTTTCTTCTATATGGGAACAAATTATTTCTAATACATTTGCTGAAATTTTCCAACTGTCATATCCTTTCGGATTAGTAATTATTTCAGAAATAAAAGGTCTTTCTGCCGACATAATTTCTGAAAGATAATTTTCCGGTGCGGTTTTGATATTTCTGCCGAATTTACGCATAATTTTGGGCGTACTTACAGTATGCGTCTTTGGCATAATTCCTTGAAAATCTTTTATACATTGTGATAATAAACTTGCATCAACTTTATGTTCTAAGTCATCAAGCTGCATATACTGAACTACAAGATTTGCATCTGATTGCGGAAATTTTGATAAAATTGTCGTAACTTTATCTTTGGGTAAATTTTTTGCAATGAGAGCAAAAGCAACAAGTTTTAAAAGTTTTATATCACTTGCATTATCTAATGCTTCACTGTCAGCTTTTGCCATATCATCAATGTTAGATTGATTTGCTGCATTTTGTGCCTGCTTTTGCGAAAGAATACCTTTTTTTGTTAACTCGGCTAATGCATCATTATAGGCTTTTTTTACGTGGTGCTCAACAAGACCTATCATCTGATCTTGAGGAAGTCCTTTTATTGTCGCCTGTTTTGCAATCTCAAAAATAGTAAATGCAATCTTTTGCATAATACCATCCCTGAATTGGGTAGGAATTTTGCCTCTTATAATATCCAAAGATTTATGGAAAGACCATTCTCCGATAAATTGTGTAATAATTGAAGCTTGGTCAACTGTATATGTATGTTCCGTATCATTTACAAGAGCTTCACCAGCAAGAAAACAGAAATTTTTTACAGTATTATAAACATATTGCTGGTCTTCCGGAGGCAAATCCTGTGGGACGACAGCTTGTGCCTGCCCTGATAAATCTTCCGCAAATTCCTTATATTGAAAACCTTCTGCTGCCATATCCCATCACTTGCACTTTCTACGATTTTTCAATCCAACTTTTTACCTGTTCGCCAAGATCCTCAGAATCATTTTGGACAATATCCGCTCTAACATCCTCTATTACATCCTGCAACGGCTCAATATCCGCTTGTTGTTGTGTCGGTATGCCCTGTGCCTGTTGATTGGAAATTTGTGCAACTACTTGTTGAGAAAGTGCTTGCTGTTCCATTAAACCTTGAGCCATTTGTGCTTGCTTTTCTATTAATTGCGAAGCTTTAAGGTTGACATCTCTTAATTGTTTTTCTTGTTCTGCAGCTTTCTGTCTTAATGCTTCAACTTCCTGTTGCTGTTCTTCCGTCTTCTTCCTTAATTTCTTAGAAACAAGTAAGAAACCAAAAACCAAACCTATTATAACAAGTGCAACCGTTAACCACCACGGGTTTCCGCTTTCATCAGGTTTCGGTAAATTAACAGGTTTATCAGATGCTAAATACGGGTCAATAGAATCAGAATAAGCAATTGAAACATTATCTGCATTTACCTTCGGTGAAGCAGCTCCGGCAATCAACTCTTTTAATTCTTGAAGTGTAATATTAGACGGCATTGCCGAAGATTCTATCGTAACAGCAATTGTAATATCTTCAATTACTCCCGGTCTTGTATATTCGCTTGTTTGAGTCTTTGAAACACCATATTGAGTCTCTCGTGCCGTTCTGCTGTAATTTCTGTTTTGAGAAGAATCACTTCCTGCTGATGGAAGTCCATTCGGAAGATATACACTGACAGCATTTAAACCTGCATTACTATCTCTTGTTTGGTCACCTAATCCTTCGGAAAAAGTTTGCTCCGTAAGTGCTATTTTTTGAGAAGGATCGTACGTAATACTTGTTTTTTCTATCGGAACTTGTCTTAAGAAGGTACTGACTGTTACAACATAGTTTCCTTTACCGATTAATCGGTCTAATTGTGAAGAAACTTTTG
>JBJEGL010000314.1:0-5004 GCA_051875035.1 Candidatus Gastranaerophilaceae bacterium
CGGTTTGTGAAAATTCATTTGAGGCATTAACCCAAGATTGAGCACCTGTTATAATTTTAACAGGTATTTTGTCCGTTGGTGTTGAAACTACAAAAAACAAAGGGTCTGAACCTTTAAATTGAGATATTTGATGTTTTAAGCCAATAATATCTTCAAAAGACAAATCATCTTTTAAAGTTAATGTTACAATATTACTGTTTTCTATAGCTTTTACAGATTCAACAATTATTTGTCCGCCCATTTCTTCACGTTTTTGGAATTTTCCGGAAATAATAAGTTTTTTATCAGATTCTATCAACGAACCGCATTGTTCAAGAGTTTTATTAAAGGCTACAAATTCAACTTTACCTGTCAAATCCTCAATAACACCGGATTTTAAAAATTTTGACGGATCTTTTTTTGTTGGAATAGTTCTCACAGAATTTACCAAACCACAAATAGTAACTGATTTTTCACCGTGAACGGATTCTAAATCACAAATATTGCATGTCGTTAAATACGGTAGTTTTGAACGAATACTGTCCAATGGGTGCGATGTAATGTAAAAACCCAAATATTCTTTTTCAAACTCTTGAATTTCTTTATCTGAAAATTCTTCATCAGAACCATACAGTTGGAAATTTTCTGCAATAGGATTATCATTACCGAGCATTGAAAACAAACTTACCTGTCCTAATTCTTTGGCTTTATTCTCCCTTGAACATACAGCAATCATATTATCAATATTGTTCATCAATTTTTTTCTACAAGGTTCAAGACAATTCAATGTTCCAGTTTTAATAAAACTTTCGAGAGATTTTTTGTTTATACATTTAGCATTCAAACGGGTAATCATATCGTATAACGAAGTAAATTCACCGTTTTTATTACGTTCTTCTTCAATCATTTCACAAATTTGTAAACCCACACCTTTTAAAGAATTTAATCCGAAACGAATTTGGTTTCCGTCAGGAGTAAATTCCGCATCTGACTTATTAATATCAGGGGGAAGAACCTTTATGTCACGACCTTGAGCCATTGCAATATACATCTGTGTCTTTTCTTTATTATCCTTTACACTTGATAAAAGTGCCGAAAAATATTCAATGGGATAATGTGCCTTTAAATATGCCGTTTGATAAGCAACAAAAGCATAAGCAGCAGAATGAGCACGGTTAAAACAGTACTTTGCAAATTCAACCATCTGGTCAAAAATACTATCTGCAATTTTTTTATCTACACCGTTTTTTCCGCAGCCTTCAATAAATTTTGTTTTATTCTCCAAAATAATATCAACTTTTTTCTTACCCATTGCACGACGCATTAAGTCAGCTTCGCCAAGTGTAAATCCGCCTAAATCCTGTACTATTTTCATAATTTGTTCCTGATACAAAATAGTTCCATACGTATCTTTTAAAATAGGTTCTAAAAGCGGGTGGTCGTATGTAATTTGTTCTCTGCCGTGTTTTCTGTCTACAAAGTGCTTATCCATACCTGTTTGCAGCGGTCCCGGTCGGAAAATTGCAACTAAAGCACCCAAATCTTCAAAAACAGACGGCTTTAATTCTCTAACAAGTTTTTTCATTCCCGCGGATTCAAGTTGAAAAACACCGTCGGTATCGCCTTTTTGCAACAATTCAAATGTTGCTTTATCATCAAGAGGAATTTTATTTAAATTCAGATCAATACCGTGACGTTTTTTTATCCACGTTAAGGCATTTCGCATAATAGTAAGGTTGAGAAGTCCCAAAAAGTCCATTTTCAAAAGACCTAAATCTTCGGAAGTCTGCTTTTCATACTGAGTGATTAAATTTCCTTCTTTTCCTCTTTGCAAAGGTACAAGATCATCAAGAGGTACTTGCGAAATAATAACACCTGCTGCGTGCATACCTGTATTTTTCTTAAGACCTTCAAGCTTCATTGCTTCATCAATCAACTGCTTTGCTGTTAAAGGTTTTCCCGCAACAAGACTGTCCCCCTCTATAACACTGTCTTCATCATAAAATTTTTGAAACTCCGGATTAGTCTTAAAAGCACAAGGATGTTTTCCGTCATCATTCAATAAAGTGCCGGGATCTGACGGAATAAGCTTCGTAATTTCATTAGATGCCGTAAACGGAACATTTAATGTTCTTGCAACCGCCTTAACCGCTTCTTTTGCAGCAAGTGTACCAAAAGTAATTATCTGACAAACCTTATCTGCTCCATATTTTTGCACTACATATTGAAAAACTTTTTCACGCCCTTCAATACAAAAATCTATATCTATATCGGGCATGCTTATACGTTCGGGGTTTAAAAATCTTTCAAACATCAACTTGTGATATATCGGGTCAATATCTGTTATTCCAAGAGCATACGCAACTATACTTCCCGCTGCTGATCCTCTGCCCGGACCAACAGGAATACCATTTTCTTTTGCATAATTTATAAAATCCCACGTAATCAAAAAATATGCAGGAAATCCCATCTGATTAATGACACCAAGTTCATACCTTACTCTTTCTTCTAAGTCTTTAGTAATTGTTCCGTAACGTTTTTTCATACCTTCACGAACTTTAAAATCAAGATAGCTTTCAATAGTATGACCCTTTGGAACTTCAAAATAAGGAAGTTTTGATTTTCCGAGCTCAATTATTAAACTGCATTTTTCTGCTATTTCAACAGTATTTTTTATAGACTGTTCAAATATTTCCGGATTAAGTTTTTTAAAAGACACCCTTAACTCTTCAGGCGTTTTTACATAAAACTCATCATTCGGAAAGTGAAAACGATTTTCCTTATTTGCCTTATCAGAGTTTGTTTGAATACATAACAAAGTATCATGCCACGAAGCATCCTCTTTTTTTAAATAGTGGCTGTCATTCGTTATAACTGTTTTTATATCTAATTCTTTTGCTATTTTTAATAAACCGTTGTTAGTCTTTTCTTCTTCAGGCAGTCCATGCTCTTGCAGTTCTATATAATAGTCATCTCCAAATAATGATTTATAATATTTTGCAAATTCTAACGCCTCATCATATTGATTGTTTATTATAGAACGGGCAACTTCTCCCTGAATACAAGCCGAAAGACAAATTACTCCCTCTGAATGCTGTTCAATTAAAGCATGATTAACTCTCGGCTTATAATAATAACCGTCTACCGCTGATTTACTTGCAATTTTAACAAGATTTTTGTATCCGGTATTGTTTTTTGCAAGCAGAACCAAGTGATGCAATAAATTCTGACCGGGTTTCTTTTCAGTAATATCTCCCGCATAAACATATACTTCAATCCCAATTATCGGTTTTATTCCGGATTCTTTTGCAGTTTTATAAAGTTCAATCGCACCGTGCATAACTCCGTGGTCTGTTATTGCAACTGCAGGCCAACCTTGCTCTTTACAAAAATTACAAAGTTGTTTTATCTTAATTGCTCCGTCCAATAAACTGTATTCCGTATGAAGATGCAATGGTACGTATGACATTTTGCCTCACTTTCAATATTTACATTTTACTATAAAATTTCATGAAAAAGACAACTTAAAGCATGCCAATATCCTTATTTTTCTATACTGTAAACCATGGTTTTACTATTTTTAACGGATAATTTGATTTACTAAATGCAAAATTTTTTAGATTATTTTGTGGTCACTGCAACATCACTAAAAAATTAAATTTTTTGCAACATTTGTCTAAAATACCAGCTGTTATTATTTTGGCAGACTAAAGTTTCTACCTGCTAAAACTTTTTATTTCAAGAATTTGTACGTTTATCAATGTATAACAACAGTTTATAAAATTCATATAAAGCTATGTTTTAGTATAAACATATTTTTTGCAGCCGCTTAAATATTAGTTTTACTTTTTTTATGTCATAGTTACCTATATTCGGATAATTGTTTTTATTATTTATAATGTCTTTAACTGTATTTAATAAAATTTCAAATCTAAAATACGGAAATGATATTTTCTTAAATACTTTTACAAAAATTTTATACATATATTCATCAATACTATTAATATTTTCTGTTTGTCTTAATTTTTAAATTTCACATAAATATGTCAATAATCGATAGTATATAAAAATGTTACAAAAAGATTTGTATAGAAAGATTGGAAAAAATATCCAAAATAAAAGATGCAAGAAAGGATTAACACAAGAAACCTTTGCTGAACTTATGAATGTCAGTTGGAGTTATGTATCTAAAATTGAATCGGGAGTCTTGACTCTTTCATTAGGAAAAATTTTAGAAATTGCTAATTATTTAGAAGTTGACACCAATTGTTTGTTAAAAGTATAAGTTGATTTTATGTATGAACATAAAGTATTAAAAAATTTTGGTATTAATTTTAAGCATTACAGGAATAAGGCAAAAATGTCTCAAGATGATATTATGGAGCTTACTGGTTTTAGTAAATCTTATATAAGTAATGTAGAAAGTGCCAAACATAACATATCTCTTGTTAATGCTTTAAAATTCGCTGATATTGTGAATAAAACAATTGATGAGTTGATAAAAGATATATAAACAATTATATCTGATACTAAAATTTTCTGTAATTTTTCAAAATAATCTATTCTTTTAAAAATAAAATAATGTGTTACAATTTGTAGCCCGTAGGTCAGTTAGTTAGTTAGTTAGTTAGTAGGTCTGGCTGTGCCTGACTAACTGTTTATGTTGACAATATTGACTTTGCACTTATATATTAAAAAAAAATAACAGATGCTTCTTCCTCTTGCAAAAACATTCACCGGATGTTTTTTGCGGCGGCAGAGTGCTCAGTATGACAAAGATTCTTCGGTCATTTCATTCCCTCAGAATGACAGACTATTTGTTATTCTGAACCTGACAACATTTTGGAGGTGAAAAATCTTTTTACATAAACTTAAAAAATTAAGAGATACTTCGGCTAAAGCCTCAGTATGACAGTCTGTGTCATTTTAAGGAAGTGAAGCGACCGAAAAATCTATTAATTTTTAAGGTCATACAAAAAAATTCTTCTCCCCACAAAATGTCAATTGGTTCAGAATGACAAAATA
>JBJEGL010000315.1:0-18867 GCA_051875035.1 Candidatus Gastranaerophilaceae bacterium
TACCATATCATTTTCTCCCTCTACCCTACATGTATATAAAGTATTTTTCACCACCCTCGATTTCAATTTTTGGGAAAACTGTTACATTCTTAACATTTAATTGTAAATGTTAAGCAAGAGGCAACAAATTTGCCTTATCTTTTAATTATGCTAAAATATAGTAAATACAATAAAATCAAGCTATAAAAGGTTTTGATTTTGTAATAGAAAAATATTCCGATGGGGAGGCTGTTTTGGCTCAAAATAATTTATTCGCAGACGGGAAAATAGTTCCCGTTAATATAAGAGATGAAATGAAACGTTCATATATAGACTATGCAATGTCAGTTATAGTCGGACGTGCATTACCGGACGTCAGAGACGGACTTAAGCCGGTTCACAGAAGAATTCTTTTCGCTATGAACGAACTTGGTATGACTCCTGATAAACCATTTAAGAAATGTGCGAGAATCGTCGGTGAAGTTTTAGGTAAATACCACCCGCACGGTGATACAGCGGTTTATGAAGCACTTGTGCGTATGGCACAAGATTTTTCAACAAGATACCTTATGGTAGACGGACACGGGAATTTCGGTTCAGTCGACGGTGACGGAGCCGCTGCAATGCGTTATACGGAAGCCCGTATGCACAAGATTACACAATCTATGTTAGCAGATATTGATTGTGAAACAGTTGATTTTGACCCGAACTTTGACGGTTCATTGCAGGAACCTTCCGTACTTCCCGTAAGACTTCCCATGTTGCTTTTAAACGGTGTAAGCGGTATTGCGGTAGGTATGGCAACAAACATTCCTCCACATAACCTTTGCGAAATTGTAGACGGAACTATTGCATTAATTGACAATCCTAATATGTCTGTAACAGATATGATGCAGTATATCAAAGGACCTGATTTCCCGACGGCAGCAAATATTGTCGGAATGGGAGATATAAAACGTGCTTATGAGACAGGCCGCGGTTCAATTAAAATGTCGGCAGTTTCAACAATTGAAGAAATTCCAGGAAGTGGCGGCAGACAAGGAAGAACAGCTATTGTCGTTACAGAAATACCTTATCAGGTTAATAAAGCCGCTCTTATTGAAAAAATTGCCGAATTGGTAAGAGATAAAAGAATTGAAGGTATTTCCGACTTAAGAGATGAATCTGACCGTGACGGTATGCGAATCGTTATTGAGTTAAAACGTGATGCAAAACCTGAAGTTGTTAGAAATAATTTATATAAACATACTCAATTAACATTGTCTTTCGGCGTCAACATGCTTGCTTTAGCGGGAAAACAACCAAGATTAATGAATCTTGTCGATGTTCTCAATGAATTTATAGAACACAGAGTCGACGTCATTACAAGAAGAACGGTATTTTTCCTTAAAAAAGCAAAAATGCGTGCTCATATCTTGAAAGGTTTATTGATAGCATTAGGAAGTCTTGATGAAGTAATTGAACTTATTAAGAAATCAAAAACAACGGAAGAAGCTCGTATCGGTTTAATGACCCGTTTTGGGCTTGATGTTGACCAATCAAATGCAATTCTTGAAATGCAATTGAGAAGATTAACAGGCTTGGAACAAGATAAAATCAAAGCCGAATTTGAAGATTTACAGCTTAAAATAAAAGAATATGAAGCAATCCTTGCAGACAGACAAAAAGTTCTTAACATTATAAAAGCAGAACTTCTTGAAGACAAAGAAAAATACGGCGACGACAGAAGAACACAAATCATTCCGGAAGCTAACGAAATGACTATTGAGGATTTAACTCCTAATATACCTATGGCGGTCTTTATGACCCAACAGGGATATATTAAAAGAATTTCTTTAGATACCTTTGAACGCCAAAACCG
Source organism: Candidatus Gastranaerophilaceae bacterium (assembly GCA_051875035.1). Lineage (GTDB taxonomy): Bacteria > Cyanobacteriota > Vampirovibrionia > Gastranaerophilales > Gastranaerophilaceae > RUG841. The sequence continues at coordinate 1,841 of JBJEGL010000315.1, forward strand.
TGCAACAAGAGGCAAAGGCGGAATAAAGACGAAAGAAGACGATGATGTCGGACACTTCTTTACGGCAATGATGCACGATAAAGTATTGTTCTTCTCTGACAAGGGAACTGTATACAGTTTGAATGTCTATGACTTCCCTGAAGGTTCAAGACAGTCAAAAGGTCTTCCTATTGTAAATATTCTGCCGATAGAACAAGGCGAAAAAATTACGGCTGTTGTTCCCGTCAAAGAATTTTCACATGATACAAATTTAATAATGCTTACACAAAATGGTTTTATCAAAAGGATTGAACTTGATAACTTTGCAAGCATCAGAAGAAACGGTATTATTGCAATCGGACTTGAAGAAGGCGATACATTAAATTGGGTTAACGTTGCTAAAAACAATGATGAAATTTTAATCGGTACAAGCTGCGGTATGGCAATAAGATTTGGAGTTTCAGAACTTCGACCGCTCGGCAGAAGTGCAAGAGGTGTTAATGCAATGAAGCTTAGAGCAGGAGATAAAATAATCGGTTCGGATATAGTTCCGGCTGATTATGATGCTGATTTACTCGTTGTAACCTCAGACGGTTTTGGCAAACGTTCTAAACTTTCAGAATTCAGAGCTCAAAACAGAGGCGGTATTGGACTTATTGCAACTAAATTTAAAACAGCAAAATCAAGACTTGTTGCTCTAACTATTGTTAGTGAAAAAGATGATATCATGGTAGTTACGGCAAACGGTGTTGTAACAAGAATTAATGCCGGAGATATTTCAAGACAGGGCAGACCTGCTACCGGTGTTAAAATTCAGAACTTGCAGGAAAATGACAGTGTCATAACAGTTAATAAAATTGTCGGTCAAAATGAAGATTCAATTGACAAAGCAATTGAAGAAGCTGTTGATAAATCTATTGAACAAGCAAAATTACTTGACGTAAAAGAAGAAAACGACAATAACTAATACGATACTTAGATTAAATCCAATGAAAAATGACTTCTGCTATTATGTAGAGGTCATTTTTTATCGAAAAATACAAAAACAGGCTAAATTTTTTCTTGAAGACAAATTTTTTTGTGTTAAACTGTTTTTACAACGGGTTTCCCGTTAGTTCATTGAACGGATGTGAATTAATCTGAAAAACATAATAACTGCTAAACATTCAGGTTTTTGTTACGGTGTAAAAAGAGCCGTAGAAACAACTAAAAAGTTAAAACGTGAAAACAGTTCCGCAAAAATATGGGTATTAGGTGAATTAATACACAATTCTCACGTTATACAAGAATTAGAAGAATTAGGAATTCACACGGTCGATGATTTACCCGAAAACGAATCGGGTACTTGTGTTATAAGAAGCCACGGTGCTTCTCCCGCTGTGTTTGAAAATGCAGCATCAAAGGGTTTTGATGTAGTTGATTTGACCTGTCCTGACGTTAAAAAAGTGCAACAACGAGCAGTTGAACTAACGAAAGACGGTTATCTTGTCATTATTGTAGGCAAACCCGAACATCCCGAAGTCGTTGCAATCAATGCTAATGCCAAACGATTTGGAGAAGATGTTTTTGTTATACCGGATATTGAAACTTTAAAAAGTATTGAAGAAAAAATTAAAGAGCATAAAAGAATCGGTGTAGTTGTTCAAACAACGCAAAGAATAGAAGTTTTGAATGAAATTTTATGTTATTTAACAACTATTTCAAAAGAATTAAAAATCTATAATACAATTTGTAATTCTACGCAAATGCGACAAAAAGAAGCACGGGATTTAGCAAAAGTATCGGATTTAGTTGTTGTTGTCGGAAGCAAAAAGAGTGCAAATACAACCCACCTTGCAGAAATTTTGAAAGAAATAACAAAAACAATTCACATAGAAACGGATGAGGAACTTTCCGAATATGATGAAATTATTAAAAATTCTGAAAATATAACAATTACAGCAGGTGCTTCCACACCTGATGAAATTATACAAAAAGTTTATGAAAAATTGTCAAAATATTAATTAGGAAGGAAAATAAATAAAATGACACAAATGATGAACGATCAAGATGAATTTGTAAGATTGCTTGAAGAAAGCTACAATTACAAATTTCAAGTTGCTGATATTGTAAAAGGTATCATCGTAAAAAAAGAAAATGACGGTTATTTAGTAGATATAGGAGCAAAAACCGAAGCATTTTTACCTAATAAAGAAATTGCAAGCTCCATGGAAAAAGATGAAGCTTTAAAAATAGGTGATGTCAAAGAATTTTACGTATTAAGAGAAGAAACAGATAAAGAAGATAGCTGTATTATTCTTTCACTCCGTAAGTTGTCTTGTGCTAAATCATGGCAAACGCTTCAAAATTCAAAACTTAACAATGAAACAGTTCTTGCAAAAGTTGTACAAATTGTTAAGGGCGGCGTAATTGCAGAAGCAGAAGATTTAAGAGGATTTATTCCCGCAAGCCAGCTTCGTACAGGCAGCCCGTTTGAAGGTTTAATGGATCAAGAAATTGAAGTAAAAATTCTTGAAGCTGATCCGCAAAAAAACAAACTTATTTTCTCTCAACGTCAAGCAATTGCAGAACAAAGAGAAAAGGTTGTTGATGATGTTATTGTAAATCTTGAAGAAGGTTCTGTTGTAAAAGGTGAAGTCGTAAGAATTGCCAACTTCGGTGCATTCGTTGACATTAACGGTGTAGACGGGCTTCTTCCGATTTCTGAAATCTCATGGCAAAGAATTAAACATCCGTCCGATGTTATCCAATTGGGTCAAGAACTCGATGTTAAAATTCTTAAAATTGATAACGAACTTAAGAGAATCAGCTTAAGTTTAAAGAGAATGGGCGACAATCCGTGGGAAGAAATTGAAAATAAATTTGAAGAAGGACAAGTTATCACTGGTACTGTTAACAAAGTAACTTCTTTCGGTACATTTATTAATATTTTCCCCGGAGTAGAAGCACTTCTTCCCGCTTCCGAAATGGAACAAGAAAATGCAAATCCTTTCACCGTTTACAATGTAGGTGATGAAATAAAAGTTATGATTAAAAAATTCACTCCGCAAGAACACAGAATTGCTCTTACAGTAAAAGATATGCCGCAAGAATAACTTTTGGCAAGTCAATTATATTTGTAAACGAGGGTGCTGTTTTAAAATAACAGCACTCTTTTTTATAAACAATGCAATATATTTTTTCTTGTGTTACAATAAGTGTACGTAGTACACACAGCAGAGCAGGAAAAACATGTTTGAAAATTTAGTATCCACGCACGGCATGGTAATATCCGGTACAATTTTGATTATTGCGTACATCTTTATTGCAAGTGAAAAGATTCAAAAATCCGTAGTTGCATTAATGGGTGCGGCAATAACTCTTTTAATAGGACTTTTACCTTTTCATCATTATGTTGATTCAAATACGGGAAAATTTATAAAGTCTGTTTTTGAATACATTTCTTTTGATGTAATATTCCTTTTAATAGGAATGATGATTATTGTTAATATTGCAAGCAAAAGCGGTATGTTTAAATGGCTTGCAATACAAGTTTTGAAAATGACTAAAGGTCATCCGAAACTTGTATTATTTACAATGGCAGCAGTAGCAGCTGTTTTATCAGCATTTTTAGACAACGTAACAACCGTAGTTTTAATGCTTCCGATAACATTTGCCGTAACAAAAGAATTTGATACAGATCCGACTCCGTTTTTAATTGCTGAAGTTTTATCTTCAAATATTGGCGGTACGGCAACTCTTATTGGAGATCCTCCGAATATCATCATCGGTGCAAAAGCAGGCTTAGCTTTTATGGATTTTGTAAATGAGTTGTCTTGTGTTGTTATAACAATTTTCTTGGTCGTTGTTTCTATTTTGATTTTCTTATTCAGAAAAGGAATAAAAACTACTCCCGAAAAAATGAATTATGTTGCAAATCTTGATAACTCAAAAACTATTGAAGATAAACCGTTAATGATTAGGTCATTAATTGTTCTTTTATGTGTTATTGCAGGATTCGTAACTCATGACATTACTCATATTGAAGCGTATGTTTTTGCACTTACAGGTGCAAGTTTCTTACTTTTATTTGAAAAACCAAAAGAAATTTATAAAGATGTAGAATGGCTTACTATATTCTTCTTTGTTGGCTTATTCATTATAATTGGAGGTTTTGAAGCAAATGGCGGAATAAACTTTTTGGCTGATAAATTAATTCAATTTACCGGTGGCAGTCTTGAAAGTGCAACAATGTTGATTTTATGGGGATCTGGAATTTTATCCGGTGTAATAGATAATATTCCTTATACCGCAACAATGGCACCTTTGATTGCTCAAGTTCAAAATACAATTCCTTATATGGGAGAAGGACACCATCCATTGTGGTGGGCATTATCTCTCGGTGCTTGTCTTGGTGGAAACCTTACTATTATTGGTGCTGCAGCAAATGTTTTAGTTAGTGAAACCGCAGCTACTAAAGGACATCCTATATCTTTTATGAGATTTTTAAAATACGGAGCTTTAACAACATTTATATCTTTGTTCTTAAGCTCACTTTATCTGTATTTTAGATATTTACATTAGTAATAATTTTTTAACAAGCGAAAAACAATACGACGGTTTTGATACCGTCGTATTGTTTAACTTCGATGTTTCAACACTGCTTGCATAATACGAATGAAGTGTAGGTCTGGATATAAACTATAGAATACATTATCTTAATGACTTGACAGAATATTAAAAATAATATAAGAAAATAATATGTCTTATTAGAAAGGGTTAAAATGAATATTCAAGATGGTATTTTATGTGCAGAATCTCACGAATATGTTCTTGATTGCGGCAAATATGCGTTAGTTGGTGTTACAAATATTCTTCTTGAAAAAATGGGGGAGATTTTCTTTGTTGAATTTCCTGAACCAAATTCTATTTATTCAAAAAAAGAAGTCTTTGCAACTATTGAAGCTGACGGTGCCGCGGCTGAATTATACATGCCTGTTGCCGGAAAAATTATTGAAATAAATCCTGCTCTTACAGAAAATTATTCCGCTTTGAACTCAAATCCTATGACAGACGGTTGGCTTATTAAAATTGAACCATTGAATTTTCAAGCTGATATTGATGATTTAATGGATTATAATGATTATATTAAAGAAAATTAGTTATAAGTGGATGTAAAATGACTCATAAGCAAAAAGAATTATATATTTTATTATTGATATCTGCTTTTTGCCTGTTTGTATATGCATTTCAAATAAAAAGTTATCTTTTACTTGAAATATTTGGTGAAGCAAAATATGTATCAGCAGCTTTTAGCAGCATATTTAGCTTCAATGATATTTTTACTCCGAAACTTAACGGGGTTCCCTTCTTTGAAGCAGGACCTTTGTATTATTTAATATTGGAATTTTCTGCTTTGATTTTTCGAGGATTTTCAGTATTTTCAGCAAGATTTCCTTCTGTTTTTATTGCTTTTTCGACAATAATTGCTATCTACTTTTTATCAAGAAGAATTTTTAATAAACAATTTGCTCTTATTGCATCCCTTTCGTCTTTAGCCACATTATCTTTTATTATTTTTTCCTGCGTTTCTTCACCGTCAATGATTGCATCCTGTTTCATAACATTATCTGTATTATTTGGTATAACACCGCTGTTTATCGGACATGAAGGTCATAAAAAATATTATTTTTTCAGTTTTTGGATATTTCTTACCCTTGCTGTTTTGACACAAGGTTTATACGGAATGTTGTTTCCTCTTTTCGTTATCATATTTATATATACTTTTTTTCGCAAATTATCTGATTTTATAAAACCTAATCATTTTATCCAAGGTTTTTTAGTTTTCATAATTTCTACAATTATTTGGCTTATTTTTGCTTTCATGAATAATGGATTTGATGTTTTACGTGCAGAATTAATGTATATTACCCCAAAGCTTCTTTCATTAAAGGCTTATAAGTCATTTTTATGTAATTTTTCATTATTTATTTTTGTCGGTTTTATGCCATGGTTCTTTGCCGTGTTGATAATGTTTTATAACAGTTTAAAAAATCTGATAAAAAACAAAAACACAAATAATGTGTGTGATAACAATGAAAAAACTTTTCTCATAACAATGTTGTTTGCAACATTATTTTCTTTAATTCTTTATTTACTTTATGGAGTAAGTGACTTTGCAAGGCTTATTCCTGCTGCAATTTTCAGTGCATTATTTGTTTCTTATTATTGGTATAAAACTATATGTTTAGGTGAAAATATAAAATCAGTTCAAAATTCTTCTTTCTTATTTTATATTTCTTTAGTTATTTTTGCTGTTATTATTGTTTTTGCTTATTTCTTTGTTTCTCCCGTTTTAAAAATATATATAGAAGATTTGGTTGTTCCGATTATATCATTAACACTATTGGTTGCAATACCCGGTATTATTGCCGTTGTGTTAAATAGAAATGTATTAAATTATTCTTTGCACATTATTATGTCCATAATGTTATTTTGGTTTTCGACAATTTCATTTTACAATTATGTAAATTCTTTTGGTACAAAAGATTTAATAAGTTTTTCAATAAAAGCTAAAAAAGATAATTCTATTTTAATTACGTTTGATTTAAACAATAAATATGTAATGTCTTACTATTATAATAATTCCGTAATTTTCAACAGTTTTCTTCCGCCGGAAGAATTTTATGACAAGTTTGGCGATTCAAAAAACATTTACATTGTATTAAAACTAACGGATTTAGCATATTTTGACCAATCCTTTACCTATGAAATAGTTGGTACTGGCAAACATTATTGTGAAATTACAAACATAAAACTGAAGTCAAAAGCAGATATTACAGAACAAGAAAACGATAATCTTTGGGAATAAATAGTATTGCATTTAACTATAATATGCCTGGAATTTGTGCTAAATATTGTCCGGTATAAGAATTTTCGCACATAGAGACTTCTTTCGGCGTTCCTTGAGCTACAATATAGCCTCCGTTTTCGCCGCCTTCCGGTCCTAAATCTATTATATTATCCGCAATTTTAATAATATCGAGGTTATGTTCAATAATCAAAATGGTATTGCCTGCATCTGCAAGTTTATGAATTATAGATATTAACTTATCCAAATCCGCCCAGTGAAGTCCGACAGAAGGTTCATCCAACAGATACAAGGTTTTTCCGGTTGCTTTTTTGTTTAACTCGGCAGCAAGTTTAATTCTCTGAGCTTCTCCTCCTGACAAAGTATCGGAGGATTGACCTAACCTTATATAACCTAAACCAACTTCTTGTAATGTTTTTAAGCGATTATATATTTTGGGAATATTTTCAAAAAAGTCTATTGCTTCATTAACACTCATATTTAAAACATCGGAAATATCTTTACCTTTGTATTTAACTTCAAGAGTTTCTCTGTTATAACGTTTTCCGCTGCATATATCACAGGCAACATAAACATCAGACAAAAAGCTCATTTCAATTCGTTCTACGCCGTCACCTTTGCAGGCTTCACATCTTCCGCCTTTTACATTGAAACTGAACCTGCCTGCTTTATAGCCACGCATTCTTGCTTCTGAAGTTTGAGCAAACAAATCTCTTATATGTGTAAAAACATCCGTGTATGTAGCCGGATTTGAACGGGGTGTTCTTCCGATTGGAGATTGGTCAATATTAATTACTTTATCAATATTTTCAAACCCGTCAATACGCTCAATTCCTTGCGGCTTTGGTCGATTTCCACGTAATTTATGCAAAGCATATTCATATATTAAATCATTCATCAAAGTTGATTTTCCGGAACCGCTAAGACCGGTTATAACATTTATTTTTCCAAGCGGAATTTTAACATCAATATTTTTTAAATTGTTTTTATTTGCTCCAAAAACTTCTAAAAATTGACCGTTGCCGCTTCTTAGTGTTTTAGGAACTTCTATTTTCTTTCTTCCGCTTAAATAATCTGCAGTTAAGGAATTTTTGCACTTCAAAATATTTGGCAAACGACCCTGACAGACAATATTTCCACCGAGTTCGCCGGCATTAACACCTATATCGACAATGTAATCGGCACTTCTTATGGTTTCTTCATCGTGTTCAACTACAATTAGTGTATTTCCGAGATTTCTTAAATGCAAAAGCGTTTTAATTAACAAATCATTATTATATTGATGCAATCCGATAGATGGTTCGTCAAGTACATACAGAACACCCGTTAAACCGCTTCCTATTTGAGTTGCCAGCCTGATTCTCTGAGCCTCCCCGCCTGATAAAGAACCTGAAGTTCTTGCACAGTCCAAATAACCTAATCCGACATCAACAAGGAATTTCAGCCTTGACGTTATTTCTGCCAAAATTTGTTTTGAAATATTCAATTGATAATCTGATAATTCGAGCGGTAACGTGGAGAAGAACGAAAATGCATCTTTAACCTGCATTTTACAAACTTCATAGATATTTTTTCCATTTATCGTAACTGAAAGAGGAAAAGGTTTTAATCTTGCTCCTTTACATTCACTACAAGGAATTGCAGACATGTATTTTTGAACATCTTCTCTGACTTCGTCAGAATTTGTTTCATTATATTTTTTTGTAAGATACGGAATTACTCCCGTAAAGGGAATATAACGTTTTTCCAGATATTCATTGTTAAAACTCATATATTCCATGTGAACTTTTTCACCATTACTTCCGTATAAAATGATACTTTGATGTTCTTCGGGAAGTTCTTTAAATGGTGTATCCATATTAATTTTGAACTCTTTTGCAACTGAAGATAAAATTTCATGATAATATGGATTACCTGTTCTTGCCCAGGGATAAATTGCTCCTTGATTTAAAGACTTTGTATCATCAGGTACAATTAAGCTCGGATTAATTTCATAATGGGCACCTAATCCGGAACAAGTCGGGCATGCTCCGTCAGGTGTATTAAAACTGAATAATCTCGGGGTAATTTCTTCAAAACTCAAATTGCAAACAGGGCAGGAAGCTTTTTCGCTAAAAATTGTAATTTCCCCGTTATTATCAAGGTACAAAATACCGTCACCTTTTTGAAGTGCAAGTTGTACACTGTCTGTTAATCTTGATTGTATTCCTTCTTTTGCAATAAGTCTGTCGATTATAATTTCAATATTGTGTTTTGAATTTTTATCAATTTTTATTTCTTCTTCATCTTCTGAAAGATTGAAGGTAGTACCGTCTATCCTGACTCTTGCAAAACCTTCCGAGCGAATACTTCTTAAAAGGGCGGTATATTCTCCTTTTTTACTTCTTATAACGGGTGCAAGAATTTGGAATTTTGTGCCGCTTGGAAGCTGCATAATTTTATCAACAATTTCATCAACCGATTGAGGAACTACCTCCCGACCGCATTTAGGACAATGCGGGGTACCTATTGCAGCAAATAGAATTCTTAAAAAGTCATATATCTCGGTTGTTGTTCCGACTGTTGAACGAGGATTGTTACTTGTGGATTTCTGGTCTATTGCAATTGCCGGTGATAAACCTTCTATGCTTTCAACATCAGGTTTGTCAAGCTGTCCGACTATTTGTCTTGCATAAACAGATAGACTTTCAATATATCGCCTTTGACCTTCTGCAAAAATTGTATCAAAAGCAAGTGAACTTTTTCCGGAACCGCTTACTCCCGTAAAAACAATAAGCTCATTTTTTGGCAGTTCCAGATTAATGTTTTTTAAATTATGCTGCTTTGCTCCACGTATAATAATTTTTTCACTCATAACATAATTATTACATAAATGAATTCTTACGACTTAATTTATTTCTTAAAAAGTATGAACAAAAAATATAAACACTTGACTTAGAGCAACTATCAAGCGATAAAATTATTAAGTATAATATAATTTTTAAAATACATATATGAGGTGTTTATGAAAAGACGTGAATTTATAATTAAATCAGCACTTGCAATAGGAGGAACAGCATTATTATCAGGCTGCGGAAAACAAGAAATTAAAAGGTCTGAAAATCAAGTGGTAAGAAGAAAATTTGCAAACACAGATATTCCGCTTATTGCTCTCGGATGTATGCGTTTACCTATGCAAAAGGGCAAAATTGATATGGTTGAGCTTGATAAAATGGTTGAATATGCAATGGCACACGGTGCAAACTATTTTGACACCGCATATATGTATGTCGAAGGCAAGTCAGAAAATGCAATCGGAGAAATTTTGAAAAAATATCCGAGAGAAAGCTTCTTTCTTGCGGACAAATGTCCTGCATACCTTGTTCATTCAAAAGAGGATTCAAGAAGATTATTTGAAGAGCAATTAAAAAAATGTCAGGTTGAATACTTTGACAACTATATGGTTCACAACATTAATAAAAACACTTTAAATAATTATCGTGAAAACGATATGTACGGAGAATTACTTAAGCTTAAAAAAGAAGGAAAAATTAAGAATTTGGGATTTTCTTTCCACGGAGACCCCAAAATGCTTCGAGAAGTCATTAAAGAACATAAATGGGATTTTTGTCAGCTTCAAATCAATTATCTTGATTGGGAAGTTGTAAATGCGGATGAATTGTATCAAATTGCAGATGAAGCAGGTGTCCCGATAATTGTTATGGAGCCTTTGCGAGGCGGAGTATTATGTAACCTGCCTGACAAAGCTGTTGAAAAATTAAAGGAAGATTGTCCGGAAGATACTCAAGCTTCATTCGGATTACGCTGGGTTGCAAGCAAAAAGAGGGTATTTACCATTTTGAGCGGTATGAGTAACCTTCAACAGTTGAAAGAAAATGTTGATACCTTTGTAAATTACAGAGAATTTACGGAAAAAGAAGAAAAAACGGCACACACTATTGCACAAATCATTCAATCACAAGGTGCTATAAGTTGTACGGCTTGTAAATACTGTCTTGAAGTTTGTCCGAACGGCATTAATATTCCCGCAATTTTCGGTCTGTATAACGTCTATAAAGGAAGTACACTGCCAAGTAAAGATTTTATGTTTGTTTATAATTACAAAGCCCTTGATGAATCAACGAGAGCAGATAAATGTATAAGCTGCAATCTTTGTAATAAGAACTGTCCTCAATCGCTTGATATTCCTAATCTTTTAAAAGAAGTTGATAAAGCTGTCAAAGAAGTTGAAAAGAAAATGGGTTAGAAAACCTGCGAAAGGAAAATAAATGTCTATTGGTATAACCGAAATTTTATTAATTCTTACAGTCATTGTTCTTCTTTTCGGAGGCAAAAGAATTCCGGAACTTGCAAGAGCCCTTGGCAGAGCATCTTATGAATATAAAAAGGCAAAACATTTTATATCACAAGAGGCTCAGAATTTAAAAGAAACTATCGAAAATGAAGCCGAAAAACCCGAAGAATATCAGCCAAAAGATGTCTGATTTTTTGTATTGGTATAACTATGGATAAATATAATGATTTAGATTTTGCAAAAATAGATATTGACAGAACCTCAAGAAGAGGTTTTGCCGAATCGGTGTTCTGTGAATGCAAAACAATCGATAAACTTATTGGAATTTTTGAGGCTTTCCAAAAAACAGAAACTAACGTCCTCGGTACTCGTGCAAGTTCCGAACAATTTATCGAATTGAAGAAACATTTCGGAGAAAATTTGCACTATAACCCTCAAGCCAAAACTTTAAAACTTATTTTAAATAAAATTGAAAAAATAGGCGAAATAGCTGTCTGTACGGGAGGCACGGGAGATATACCCGTAGCGGAAGAAGCTGCCGAAACAGCAGAGTTCTTTGGCAGTAATGTTAAAAAATACTATGATATCGGAATTTCAGGTATTCATAGACTGTTTGATAAAATGGATGAAATTAAAAAGGCAAATGTAATTATTGCCGTTGCAGGGATGGAAGGAGCTTTAGGTTCTGTTATTACGGGTATGGTTGATGTTCCCGTTATTTCCGTCCCGACGTCAATCGGTTACGGTACCTCCTTTAACGGATTGTCAGCTCTTTTAACAATGCTCAATTCCTGTGCGGAAGGTATGACCGTTGTTAATATTGATAACGGTTTTAATGCGGGATACAGTGCAAATCAAATAAACAGGCTTATTGTAAAAGGAAAGAAGTAATGAATTTATATTTTGAGTGTAAATCCGGAATTTCAGGAGATATGTCGGTCGGAGAATTATTGGATTTAGGTGCTGACAAAGATAAACTTGACAAGGCATTATCTTCTATGAATTTAGATAATGAATTTAAGTACATAATCTCAAAAATACCTGTCAATTCGATTATGACAACCGATTTTAATGTAATTCTCCCGCAGCATAATTGTACTACTGAAAAAAATCATCACGGGCATGAATATGAAGAGCATAATTGCCACGAAGAAAAAGACGAACACCATCATCATACACACGAACACAGAAATTTGGACGATGTAAATAAAATTATAGAAAAAGTTGATGCTTCCGAAAGAGCAAAAGAACTTGCAAAAAGAATTTTTGAAATAGTTGCGGAAGCAGAAAGCAAAGTTCACGGGAAAGATATAAAGGATGTACATTTTCATGAAGTCGGTGCAATTGATTCGATTGTTGATATTGTAAGTTTTGCGGTATTATTTGATGATTTAAATCCTGAAAAAACTTATTTTTCAACATTATCAGAGGGGCAAGGCTCTGTAATGTGCCAACATGGCATTCTGCCGGTTCCGGTGCCTGCGGTTTGCGAAATTGCGGCAAAATACGCATTGCCTGTCAAAATTACTGATAACGACGGAGAAATGATTACCCCGACAGGTGCAGCTATTGTTGCTGCACTGTACACCGGAGAGACTCTTCCCGAAAGAATAATTATTGAAAAAACGGGATATGGCAGAGGTAAAAGACCTTATAAAACCCCGATATTAAGAGTCATGATAATAAAATAGAAGGAGATAACAATGCATTTAGGAAACGGTATTATTTGTCCGGTAACAGGAATTCCAATGTTAGTACTTGCAGGAGCTGCAGCATTTTATGCATTTAAAAAAGCTCGTAATAATTTTTCCAAAGATAAAATGATGCCTGCTGTTACCACATTGGTTTTTGCAATGCAAATGATAAATTTTTCAATTCCAATGACCGGGTCAAGCGGGCATGTAGTGGGCGGGGTTTTATTAGCTGCAATTTTAGGGCCTTTTTCGGCATTTCTTGCTATGTGTTCAATATTAATTGTACAATCGGTATTTTTTGCTGACGGAGGTTTGCTTGCACTCGGATGTAACATCTTTAATATGGGCTTTTTAGCTTGTTTTGTAGCTTATCCGTTTTTGTATAAACCGCTTGCAGACAAAAATAAACCTCTATTAGGAGCAGTTTTGGCTTCTGTTGCTGCTCTTCAATTCGGTTCACTTGCTGTTGTTGCGGAAGGTGTTTTGTCTGGTTCAATACAATTAAGCAATGCAGTTTCTTTTGCTGCATTAATGCAATTAATTCATTTACCGATTGGAATTGCAGAGGGTATTGTAACTGCTGCCGTTATACTTATTTTCAAAAGTACGGATATTAAAAAATCATCAATTTTATTTGGAGGAACTGCTTTTATGCTTGCAGGTTTTATTGCTCAATATGCATCTCAAAAACCTGACGGACTTGAATGGGCTTTATTAAAAATTTCAGATTCTTTAGTATTACAAACACAAGGTGCTATTTATGTTTTAGCCGAAACAATTCAGTCAAAAACAGCAATATTTTCAGAAGTATCATCTTCTTTTGCAAATATTTTTGGTGTAATTGCTGTTGCCTGCATTATTTATACAGCAATGAAATTTGTAAATCTAAAAGCGATTAAAATTGATGTTAAATAAATTCAGCAATCTTGAAAAATTTTTAAAAGCAAAGGAGAAGCAAGGCATTTGCCTTGCTTTTTCCGGTGGAATTGACAGTACATTACTTTTATATATTTGCAAAGATATGAACATAACTGCGGTTACGTTTGACTCTGATTTTCAATCCCGCGATGAAATTTTACAAACCCAAGAATTATGCTGCTATTTTGGAGTAAAACAAAAAATAATTTCCGTAAAAGCTCTTAAAAATCCGTTGTTAGTGAATAACCCAAAGGACAGATGCTATCATTGCAAAAAAATGTTATTTTCCGAGTTAAAAAAATATGCAGAAGAAAATAATTTGAAATATTTGATTGACGGCACAAACTTTGATGACCTGTCTGTATATCGTCCGGGCTTGCAGGCATTGAAAGAAATGTCTGTTTCTTCTCCTCTTGCGAAATTTGAAATAACAAAGTCCGAAATTAGAGAGTATGCGAAGCAAATTGGAATACCTAATTACGGAAAACCGCCAATGCCTTGTCTTGCAACAAGATTTCCGTATGGGACAAAATTGGAAACAACTAAAATTGCAATAGCGGAAAATGGCGAGAAAATATTAAAATCCATGGGGTTTGAAAATAACAGATTTAGAATCCATGAAGACATAATACGGATAGAAATTCCTAAGGATGAATTTAACTTACTACTGGGCAAAAAAGATTTACTGCTCCAAGAATTACAAAAGTTTGGTATTAAATACATCACGTTGGATTTAGAAGGGCTTAGAAGCGGCAGCATGGATTAAAACAAAACAAAAATAACTGTTTTAATTTTTAGCCACCGCTGTTATAGTTTTAGAATTTTTCATAATGAATATACTGTTCATTATACTTATTTTTGGCTTTATCAATACCTGTCGGATAACCAATAATAACTACATTAAGAGGAATTATATTTTCAGGAAGCGATAATGTTTTTGATAATGCCTTAACTCTTTCCGGAACAGGATAAACACCTATCCAAACAGCACCTAAACCAAGAGCTTCAGCCGCCAAAAGAAGATTTTCCGTAGCTGCGGAAGCATCTTGAACCCAATAATCACGTTCGATATCAGGTAAAGTTCTTTCCATATTACCTGCAACAATAATTGCAAGCGGTGCAAATTTTAAGAATTTTCCGTAAGGTAAATCCATAGCAACTTTGTCTAAAGTTTCCCTGTTTTTTATAACAATAAATTCCCATGGTTGTTTGTTTGCAGCAGAAGGTGCTGCCATTGCCGCATCAAGCATTACATTAATATCTTTATCCTGAACTTGCTTACCTTCAATAAAATGACGGACAGATTTTCTCTCTTTTATAATGTCTATTGCCGATTTTGAATTTGAAGCCGTACAGAATATAATGCCTGCTTCAATAATAACGATAACTAAAAGAATAATTGATATAATACCGAACTTTTGCATAAAAATTCCTTTTTTACTCTTATTATATCAAGTGAAAAATTTTTAAAAATGAGCATATTTACTTTTGTAATAATAAATTTTGGGGTTTATATAGCTGTATATACCAAATTGTACAAAGTCCGCCTCTTTTAAATCCATGGTCATTTCAGTTGCAAAAAATATCTTTGAACAAAGTGTAAGTTGAAAATGGAAAATGAAAAATTACAGATACTTCGGACTTAAATTGATATTGGTCCTCAGTATGACTCAACTCTATGAGCGAAATTAATAATTTGTCATTCTGAGTGCGTAGCACGAAGAATCTTTTTTGCGGCGGCAGAGTCCTCAGTATGACAATTTTTGATTTGAGATACTTCGGATACAGAATGTTACTTGTCCTCAGTATGACTGTAATGTTTTTGCGTAAAGTTGTATATATTTCTCTGAATTTTTTAACCAATTTATGTAAAATTTCATCAAATAGCTACAAAAAAGAGTTTTTTTTTCCTTAAATTTTTGTATAATGAGTTTGAGGAATTAAAAACTATGGAAAATAAAAAAGTTAAAGCGGTAATTCTTGCAGCAGGCAAAGGAACAAGAATGAAATCGGATTTGCCGAAAGTTCTTCACCCTATTTACGCAAAACCGCTTTTAGGATACGTTTTAGACGCTGTTCAAAATACCGGTCTTGTTGAAGAAAGTATTGTTATTGTCGGGCATGGTGCGGAAGATGTTGAAAAATTTACAAAATCATATTCCGAAAAAGCAAAATGTACGCTGCAATCTCCTCAAAGAGGTACAGGTGATGCCGTTGCCAAAGCAAGCAGTCTTTTAGAGGGATTTAAAGGTACTGTTCTCGTTGTTTGCGGCGACACTCCTTTAATAGAAGAAACAACTCTTGTGGATTTTATCAATCATCACAATGAAAGCGGTGCTGCTTTAACAGTTATGTCCGCAATTTTTGAAAATCCAACAAATTACGGAAGAATTGTCCGCAAAGAAGACGGTTCTTTGAAATGTATAACGGAAGAAAAAGATGCCGACGAAAAAATAAAACAAATTAAAGAAATTAATGCTGGTATCTATTGTTTGGATAAAGAAATTGTATTTCCAATGTTCCAAGAGTTAAAGTGCAATAATTCTCAAGGTGAATATTATCTTACGGATATAGTTGCCGCTGTTATTAATAAAGGTCTGAAAGCAGAAGCTTATATTTTAAGCAATAACGAAGAAATTTTCGGTATTAATTCTAAAGCAAATCTTGCGGAAGCAACTAAGATTTTAAATAAAAGAACAAATAAAAAATTGTTAGATGCAGGTGTTTCAATAGTTGATCCCGACACGGCATATATTTCCCCCGATACTCAAATCGGATCTGACACAATTATTTTCCCGAATGTTTACATATCCGGTAAAAATGTAATCGGAAAACATTGTAAAATAGGGCCTTTTGCACATATAAGAGACGGTGCGGAAATTGGAGATAACGTAAGAATAGGAAATTTTGTCGAAATTAAAAAATCCGTAATTAAAAGCAACACAAATGTTTCTCACTTAAGCTACATAGGTGACAGTGAATTAGGCGAACACGTTAATATTGGTGCGGGAACAATAACAGCTAATTATGATCCCGTTCTTAAAACAAAAACTAAAACAATAATTAAAGACGGAGCAAATACAGGTTCAAATTCAGTACTTGTTGCACCTGTAACCATGCACGAAAATTCAATGTGTGCAGCAGGTTCCGTCATTACAAAGGATGTTGAGGCAAATGCTTTAGCCTTGACACGTTCCCCGATGAAAGTTTTCAAAAATTGGGTAACGGAAAGATTGAAGCGTGGTAAATCCGGAGAAAAATAATGGAATTAAAATCAGTATTTCCGCAAGGA
>JBJEGL010000316.1:0-4943 GCA_051875035.1 Candidatus Gastranaerophilaceae bacterium
TTCTTTATTTTCGGAATCAATATCAACAACTTGACCGGCAATAATACCGTCAACTCCGGCAGCAATAAAGAATTCTCTTAAAACCTTTAAAATATTTTCAGAACTTACTTCCGCAGGTGTTTTATCAATTATAAGTTTCGGAGCAAAACTTAAGAGAGCGTCTCCTGCAAGCACTGCCGTACTTTCCGAAAAAGCTTTATGATTTGTCGGCTTTCCTCTTCTGAAATCATCATTATCCATACAGGGTAAATCGTCGTGTATTAAGCTTTGGGTATGAAGCATTTCGATTGCACATGCCGTGGGGATTGCATTTTCGTAATTTCCCGAAACCATTTTGCAAACTTCAAGCGTAATAACAGGTCTAAGCCTTTTACCACCTGCGGTTAACGAATATTTCATTGATTCAAATATCTCTTCCGGATATTTTATTTGTAGAAATTCATCTAATTTTTTTTCAATAATATTTTTAAAATAATTAAATTCCTCTTTATATTGTTCTTTATTAACCATTTTCAACCTCAGTTTTTAATACTTTTTGTTTAAACACTTTTCGTGAAAGTGTGCGTTTATTTTCAGAAAGTTTTGCCATTTCAATACCCTTGTTTATTTTAGAAAAAGTTTCTTTTTTAACTCCTTCATAAGTAATTTTTTTCTTATATTCAAAAGCTTCTTCTATAAATTTTTTATAACTTTCATATCTTGAAGGAGCAATAAGAGAGATATTTTCAAGTATTTTACATTCGGTTTCTTTGATATGCAAACAATTATTGTATTTACAGCCTCTAATTGAGGAAAATTCGGGAAAAAGTTTTTGAACATCTTGAGGCAATAAAAAATCAAATTTCAAATTGGAAAACCCCGGCGTATCAACAATAGAAGAATTTTCATTAATTTTGTATATTTCGCAATGTCTTGTTGTATGAACACCCCGTTTTGTCTTATGACTGACGCTCTTTGTCTGCAAGTTAAAGGAATTATTTGTCAAATCATTTATTAAAGTTGATTTTCCGACACCTGAGGCTCCGCATAAAATAGTTAAATTCCCGCTAAAAAATTCAGCAATTGTACTTATACCCTGATGAAGCAATGCTGAAGTAAAAAATGTTTGATAACCTAATTTTTCATATATTGCTTTTATTTCTTCAACAAGCTTGTCATCTTCATTTAAATCGACTTTATTGAAACATAATAAAGGTTTGATTTTATGATATTCACAATGGGCAATATATCTGTTTAGCTGTTCAAAATCCATATCAGGATTTTTTAATGAAGAAACAATTATTGCACAAGAAATATTTGCAACTTTTGGACGGGATAAAAAATTTTTTCTCGGTAAAACTTTTGATATGAAAGCTTGTTGTTTATCTTCCGTAACAGATTCAAGATTTACAAAATCACCGACTATGACACTTTCTGATTTTTTCTTCAAAATATCACGAAGTTTGCATTCAACAGAACCTTCGTTTGTGTTTACATAATAAAAATCAGAAAAAATTTTATAAACTTGTCCTCTCATATAAAAATTTTACAATGAAAAAGCTTAATTTCAATTTATTTTTATATTTTATTTTGTTTAATATATAATAATATTGAATAATTTATGTAATTTTAAGATTAGCAAAAAAGAAAGAAGACAAATGATGAATGAAGTCAAAAAAACCGAATTTGCAATAGGCGGCAAAACGGTCGTAATTGAAACAGGCAAGTATGCAAAATCCGCAGCTTCATCAGTTACGGTAAGATGCGGCGACACCATGTTATTTGTACATGCTGCTGTCAGTCCGGAACCGAGAGTAGGAATAGATTTCTTCCCTCTCTTAATTGATTATGAAGAAAGAATGTCCGCAATAGGAAAAATTCCCGGCGGATACAACAGAAGTGAAGGGAAGGCTTCCGATAAAGCTATTCTTGCTTCAAGACTTATTGACAGACCGATAAGACCATTATTTCCTAAGGGATACAGAAATGATATACAAATAGTTGCTCAATTATTTAGCTCTGATCAAGAAAATCAACCTGATGTTCTTGCAATATTGGGTGCATCAGCCGCACTCATGCTTGCAGGTGTTCCTTTTGAAGGTCCTGTAGGAGCCGTAAGGGTAGGAAGAATTGACGGTCAGCTTATAGCTAATCCGACTTATGCGGAAAGCGAAA
This sequence comes from Candidatus Gastranaerophilaceae bacterium, assembly GCA_051875035.1. Taxonomy (GTDB): domain Bacteria; phylum Cyanobacteriota; class Vampirovibrionia; order Gastranaerophilales; family Gastranaerophilaceae; genus RUG841. Next base: position 2,155 of record JBJEGL010000316.1, read on the forward strand.
AATCGGATATGAACATAGTTATCGCAGGTACAAAAGATTCTATAATAATGGTAGAAGCAGGTTGTGACTTCGTTTCAGAAGATGATATTATGGCAGCTGTTGAATTTGCTCAAATTGAAATCACAAAACAATGTGATGCTCAATTGGCATTTGCTGCTGAATGCGGTGTCGAAAGACCTCAATTTGTAAATCCGAACGATACATCCGAAATTGCCAAAGTCATTAATGAATTAAGCTATGATGATGTTTTCGACGCATACCATAACTTTGACAGAGAATACAGAAAACAAAAACTGGAAGCTTCCAAAACAAAAGTTCGTGAATATTTTGACAATCTCGATGATGAACATCCTGTTAAGAAAATGATGGATGAAACAGGTATTGACTTTATTGCGGAAGAGTTTAAATATCTTGAAAAAAGAGTTATGAGAGCAATGATAGTCAATGAGGGTGTTCGTGCAGACGGTCGTCACGTTGAAGATGTTCGTCCTATCTGGTGCGAAGTTGGTGTATTGCCTCGTGTTCACGGTTCAGCGGTATTTACAAGAGGACAAACTCAAATTCTTTCTGCTGTTACATTGGCAGGTCCGGGCATGGCTCAAGAACTTGACGGTGTTGATCCTCAAACTACCAAGAAATTTATGCATAAATATATATTCCCTGGATTTTCAGTAGGTGAAGTTAAACCGTTAAGAGGTCCCGGACGTCGTGAAGTAGGTCACGGAAACCTTGCTGAACGTGCCAATATTCCGGCACTTCCTTCAGAAGAAGAATTCGGATATACAATCAGAGTAACATCCGATGTTCTTGAATCAAACGGTTCAACGTCTATGGGTTCAACTTGCGGTACATCTATGGCTCTTATGAATGCAGGTGTCCCCGTAAAATGTATGATTGGCGGAGTTGCAATGGGACTTATCAAAGAAGGAGATAATGCCGTTGTATTAACTGATATTCAAGGTATTGAAGATTTCCTCGGTGATATGGACTTTAAAGTAACAGGTAATGATGACGGTATTACTGCATTACAAATGGATATGAAGATTAAAGGTATTTCAAATGATACTTTAAGACGTGCTTTAGAACAAGCAAAACGCGGCAGACTTCATATTCTCGGAGAAATGAGAAAAGTAATTACAGAACCTGCTAAAGAACTTTCACCATTCGCTCCTCGTATATTTACAATGACTATTCCGACAGAAGATATCGGAACTGTTATCGGACCTGGCGGTAAAAATATCAGAAGTATTATTGAAGCTTCCGGTGCGGAGATAGATATTCAGGATAACGGTGCAGTAACTATTACTTCTAACGATAAAGAGGGTGCTGATATTGCTGTTAGAATGATTAAACAAGCAACTTTCAGACCTGAAGAAGGAATGGTTATCAAGGGTAAAGTTGTGAGAATAATTCCTATCGGTGCATTCGTTGAACTTGCTCCCGGTAAAGACGGAATGATTCATATTTCACAAGTTTGCAAAGAAAGAATCGAAAAAATCGAAGGTCACTTAAATATAGGCGATGAAGTAATTGTTAAAATTATCAAAATAGATGATAAAGGCAGAGTTAATCTTACGCTTAAAGGAGTTACCGACGAGGATAAAGCAAAAGTTCAATAGTACAAAATAATTATATCCCGTGTGCTGAGGCATACGGGATATTTTTATATTAGGATAGTTTTATGATAAATTCAAACAAATATGTATGTATATTCGGCGGCGGTGCTGTTAGAGGATTTGCCTATATTGGTGCTATTAAAGCACTTAGAAAACTTGAAATAAATATTGATACTCTTGTCGGTTCTTCTGTCGGGGCAATCTTTGCATCTTTGTGTGCTGTTGATTATTCTACGGAAGAAATTAAAGAAATTTTATACGATTTTAATGCATTTTTGTTTAAAGATATAAGTCTTACTATTGGTGTTGATTTTGCTTTTAGTAAAGGTGATATATTTGAAAATTGGATACGTGAAGCTATTGAGAAAAAATTTTACGGTGAAAAATATAAAAAAGGTGAAAATCCACCTGTTTCGTTTAGAGATATAAATAAAAGTTTATATATTTTATCAACCGATTTAGCATCAAATAGTCAATTTATCTTTTCAAAAAATAATACTCCTGATTTTGAAGTAGCAAAAGCTGTCAGGATATCGGCAGGTTTCCCAGGATTGATGAAACCTGTTGAATATCAAGATAAATTGCTCGTAGACGGAGATTTAGCAAAAAGTCTTCCTCTATGGAAAGCAAGCAGCGAACTTATGAAAACTGATTGCCGCATTTTGGAATTTCGTCTTGAAGGTTGTAAAAATTGTGTTAACATTAAAAATGTTTTTGACTATTTTAATACCGTTTACAGCTCAATGTCTAATTTTTGTTCAGAACATATTATTGAAATGTATAAAGATAAAGATAAATTCGACTATATTTTGATTGATACAAAAGATATTTTACTTTTGGATTTTCAAATGCAAAATGATACGAAAGATATTCTTGCCGAAAACGGATATACAACGACAATAAATTATTTTACTAAGACTCTTATTGAAAAGAAAAAAAGACTTTTACCTTTATATAAAAATATTTTATCTACTTTAAAAGAATTACGTCCGTTTATCAAAAAAGGCAATGTCAGTAATACTAAACGAGTTCTTTCGGATTTTGTATGCCTTATGTCAGATAATTACCTCGATTTAGATTCTGCTTTTATGGAAAACTTTGATAAATTTAAAATATCCGTTTTGAATGATATTACAAAATACAATATTATACCGCTACAAAAACTCCAACACA
>JBJEGL010000317.1:0-4902 GCA_051875035.1 Candidatus Gastranaerophilaceae bacterium
ACTTTCACACCATGCCCCAATATCAGATTTAAATCCTCTGTCTGTCGAAGTTACTTCAAATATTTCTCCTTCATCTGCATTTTCTAATGCCTTTGCTACTTTCATAACGGGGCCCGGGCATTGCAGACCGCAAGCATCAATTTTAGTTACATTGGAGTTTTGTAATGAAGTTCCAACTATGACCGGTACTTTTTCAGTGACTTTTTCTTCTTTATTTTTGATTATTTCTTTGTATAAATTTATTCCGCCCATAAGAGAATAAACATTATTAAATCCTTTTTGCATCAAAATCCTTGAAGCATTATAGCTTGTATATCCAGTATTACAGAACAAAATAACTTTTTTATCTTTTGGAAATTCATCTATTCTTGAACGGATTTCATCAATAGGGATATTTACGGCTCCGTTTATAGTTTTTGTTGTGTATGCAATATTTGCTCTGACATCTATTAAATATGCATTTTCTAAATCCTCAAAATAAGCAGGTTTTACCAATCCTTTTAATATATTATCAGCATTCATGCCAAGTATATTGACTCCTGCATCTTTTGCAGAATTATAAGGAGGTGCATAACATAATTCACTGTCTGTAAGTTCTTGAATTGTTCCTCCGTTTCTCATAACCGAACTTATAACATCAATCCTTTTTTCGACGCCTTCTTGTCCGACAGCCTGTGCTCCTAAAATTTTGCCTTCGTTCGTAAACAAAAGTTTATATAATGTTTGTGTTGCATTTGGATAATAACCCGCATGTGAGTTACCGTAGACAAAAGTTTTCCAATACGATATATTCTTTTGTTTTAATTGTTTCTCGTTGTTTCCGACACTTGCTGCAGTTATGTTAAAAACCTTTAAAACAGAAGTACCTTGTGAATTTTTGTATGTCGATTTTATGTCACAGATATTGTCTGCGATAATTCTACCTTGTCTGTTAGCCGGTCCTGCAAGTGGAATTAAGGTACTGTCATCTGTTACAAAATCTTTGATTTCTACACTGTCTCCTGCTGCATATATATATTCATCTGAAGTTTGCATATAGTCGTTTACAACAATTCCTCGATTTACATTGAGTCCTGCAGCTTTTGCCAATTCTGTTTCCGGTTTGACGCCTATTGCCATTATAACTATATCAAAGTCAAGTTCTCTGCCTGAATTTAAAATGATTTTGTTATTATTGAAACTTTTTACTCCGTCTGAAAGAACAAGATTTACTCCGTTATCTCTCATTTCATTTTGAACAACCGCAGCAATTTCTTCATCAACAGGGGCAAGAACCTGTTTGCCTAATTCAACTAAGGTTGTATTTATACCGGTTTCGACAAGGTTCTCAGCCATTTCAATGCCTATAAAGCCGCCCCCGATAACAACTGCATTTTTTGAATTATTTTGTTGAATATAGTCTTTGATTTTATCAGCATCACTTAAATTTCTCACAACAAAAGTTTTTTCTTTATTGAGACCTTCAAATGCTGGTACAATAGGGCTTGCTCCTTGTGCAAGAACAAGTTTATCGTACTTTATTTCTGCATCATTATTTAATGTGATAGTTTTTGTATCTCTGTTAATTTTTACTGCTTCTGTATTTAACAAAACATCAATATTAAACCATGATTTGAATTTTTCCGGAGTTGATACAAGAATTTTTTCCCGCTCATTAATAACATCTGAGACATAATATGGTAAACCGCAATTTGCGATAGATACCTCATTTGACTTTTCTATGATTAAAATTTCTGCCTCTTCATTTAATCTTCTTAGTCTTGCCGCACAACTTGCACCTGCGGCTCCTCCGCCAACTATAACTATTTTCATTGGTTAATCCTTTTTTGTTTAATATCTTTTTGTTTACTAATTGTGATTGCAATGATGACCTTCACCATGATGTCCATGACAATGATGATGGTCATCTCCTTCTCCTGCACAAGCATTATCACCTGTTTCAAGAGTATTCGCTAAATATTTTTCCATAACTTCTTGTATGGGTAATTCCGGACAACCTACTACAACTTCAACTCCATTTTGGGCAAATATCATTAAAGGTTTGCCTCCCATTCCCCCTGCAAGTACTTTACTTACACCTTGTTCCGATATCCAGGATGCACTCCGGCAAGAAATTCCTTCTTCAGGCATTCTTTCTTCAATATTTAAAATTTCTTTTGTTTCAGGATTGAGTTCCACAAAAGTAAATGAATCACAATGTCCAAAGTGACCGCATAATTTGCCTTCTGAAGTCGGAATACAAATCTTCATAATTTTATCTCCTTTTAATTTTTCTAAATTCGTTTGTAAAAGTATTGCACTTTCTAATGCTTCGGTATCCGTAATATTATGATTACGAGCATAATCACGCAATATATTTAAAATATTTTCGTTAATTCTTCTGTTAAACGGTACTTTTTTTAAACAGGTTTTTTTTCTGCCTGCGGCATCTCGCTTACCGCCCCAATTAGATTTATTACAACATTTCATAGTCACAAATATATAACTTATTTTTGATTATGTCAATACATAATCAAGTTTAAAAAATTTTTTGTTCTATACATCATTTTTTAGATAAAATTAGCACTTCATAGCTATCGCTCTTGTCCGTGTATATTATTTCATAGTTTAATTTTATGTAGTCTGTAATTTGATTTTGTTTAAAATAATATCTTTCGTTATTAAAATTATATAGTCCAAAGCCGTCAATAATTACAATGAAATTTATATTTGCTTTTTCTATCATTTTGATGATTTTTGATTCACCGTATGTTTCTATATATGGCTGATTTAACGCATATAAATTCATTTCGGTGTTTCTTGAACTTAAAAAATTAAGTAAACATCCTTCAGGCAGAAAAAGAACTTTATCCTTTTCTGAGGTATTTTCCTTTAAGAATTTAATTATATTTTTTGCTCCGTTTGCCCAGCTGAATGTTGTATCAATTCTGCCTCTTTCTGTAATTATCGGTGTCGAATACATTTTGATTTGCATTATTGAATACACAAAATTAGAAATTATTCCCGCCAGAAGAACAAATACCAACAATTTTTCCGTATTAATATTTAGTTTTTTTGAAATATTTTCTCTGTATAAATATAAAATAGCCAAGAATGCAACAAACAGTAACGGAAAAGAATAAGCTCCGTATTCATTTGTATTAACAATAAAAATTGTTCTTAATGATGCACCTGCAGCACTTACTATTAACACAAAATATTCCGGTTTTTCTCTTAATTGCTTGTATTGTAAAATAATAAATATAATTATTGCGGCTGCAAGCCAGCTAAAATGTGTATCCGGTAAACTTATATAGTGTATTAAACTTGCAATTATCAAAAATAACACTGTTTGTAGTTTACTCTTGCTTTTTTTAAGAAAGATTATTGACAATCCGGTAAAGATTGATAATAATACTAAGCTGCTTAACCATACGGAAATATCTGATATTTGAAAAGCTGTTCCTGTCTGTCTTGCAAATGCAATTACAGAGGGAACTTTTGATGATTTTATAAAAATATCTAAAGCATATAATATCTCTGATAAGTTAATTCCTTGAATAATCGGTATTAAGTACGAACAAACAGGAAAAAATAAAAAGAATCCGATTTGTTTAAAAAATGCTTTCCATTCTGCTCTTAATACAAATGCTGTTACAAATAGTGTTATTAATATGGCAGTAAAAAACTCAATTTTACAAGCAAAGGCACCTCCTGCAAGTAATGAAGCTATAGATAAAAATTTTTGATTTTCAGTTTTTATACTTTTGATTATAAAATATGTTGCACAGATATAAAAAGTTAATCCGTATGTCATTGAATAAGAATACGGTAAAATAAAATTAAAGAGTCTTGAATTATATATACATGATAATGCAACGAATAGTGTTATAAAAAAAGATACTTTTTTGCTTAAAAAATATTCTGAGATTTTATTTAATACAAATAAATATATAAGAGAGCTTATTGCTCCGCCAATATAAAGACTTTCCGCTTTTATACCGAATAGTTTATAAATAAAAGCATTAATGTAATAGGCTAAAGGAGCATATATATTCAAAATGTCTTTATATAAAATCTTTCCGTTAAGAATTTCATACGGTATCATCAGTTCTCTGCCCGTATCAGTTGAAATGTTTCCGTGACAATAAAAAAACATATTTATTAACAATATCAACAACACAAATAGTATTATTGGCATTGTTTTACATATTAGCTTCATTTATGTCTTCCGGATAGAAATTTATGTAACCCTCTTCAAAGGCATCAACAACAGCTTTTGAGAATTTTTTTGCAAATTTCCAATAAGAAGTATGAGCACCTAAAAAGGTTGCAGGGCTTTTTACATCAGATTTATCATGGAAGAAACCTCTGCCGTTTTTATTAAAATCAAGATTATGAAGAGCAGATATTTCATCTTCGGTCAAATTTCTTGTTAAAGGATAACCAAGCGGGTCATCTGCAAAATTAACAGTTATCCAAAATAAGTCATTATTTTTCATACTTACAAATAAATCTTCGTTATATTTATTTATTTCGACAGTGGGATCTTTAATATCCGAGTAAAATAAAACAATCGGACTTGCGTAGTTAACAACTCCCATTACGGTATTTTCGGGAATACAAACTTCTCTTGTTGTTTTGTTTAAATTTGAATAAGCACTTTTAAACATTGCAAAATTAGGGTTTGGAATTAATTCTTCGTTTGCCGAATATACAGCAAGTTTCGAGGCTGTCAGAGCATCTATACAAGTTGGTGAAGTATTGTGATTTTGGATATAGTTTATTTGTTCTTCATTCAACTTCATTTTTTGAGAAATTATTTTATCCGTAATACCTGTTAATTTATTGAAAAGGTATTTGTAAGTAACAAAACTCCCCGCACTATATCCGAACAATACTACTTTTTGATTTTTTAAATAT
>JBJEGL010000318.1:0-4882 GCA_051875035.1 Candidatus Gastranaerophilaceae bacterium
AATAATTACCGTACAATCTCGAAAGAGTTGTTTTAATAGGCTTTAGACGCTCTTTTTCTATCTTTTTCATTTGTTTTTGTTTGGTTCTTAAATCTTGTAAATCCTGTGGAGTGCCAAGGATAGCCGCAAGCGGATTAACGGATATTTGTTTTTCAGCTCTACATATAAATTCGCCTTTGACCGTATAAACCTTGATGTAAGAGAGGTCAAACATATTGTATTTTGCAATTACTTTAATATCTAATCCTGTAAGCTCAGGTGCATAATACAATTCGTTAAATAATCTGATACCATTTCTTCCAACCTTTCTCTCTTGAGAAGTCATAAGCAAATCATCAAGGACATCAATGTTTACACCATTACCTTTGTTTTGAGTAAAATATTCTGCAATAGTAAGTTGTGTATTATCGCATCTTCTTTGGCGATAGACATTATTTAACCATGTTTCAATAATTGCCTTTGTTTCTTCAATTGTAGGGATATAATCACCCTGTAATCTTTTGTGATATTTTTCATTTCTTTTAGTTGCTGCGGGCTGATTTTCGATATTGTTACCTATGTAAGACGGCATAAGTTTTGCCAAAGAATTTGTTAATTCTTCCCAAAAACGTTCAACAACTTTTTCTCTGCCGTTATAAGGTTTTGAATATTGGACTTTAATACCGAGTTTTTCATAAATACCCGAGATGCCGTTTTCTGAAAAATCTGCGTTAATTCCGCTAAAAGCCTTGTTTTTAAATGCCTTACCATTATCTATGTAAACAACTTTAGGCATTTTACCGAGTCGAATAATTGAATTTCTCAATGCACTTGCAATACTTTGAGTATTTTCAGATACCATAATTTCGTATCCGCAAAATTCCCAGCTTCTCCAATCTAAAAAACCTACCAAAGTTGCTCTTACCGGTTTCCCTGTTAGCGGATTTTTTACCATAAAGTCTAAAACATGACCGTCTCCAACCAGTGCATCACCAACATTTTTAGGTCTTTCTCTTAATAAACAAGGTAATTTTTTATCGAGTGCAGCTTTTTTACCTTCTCGTGCAAAAGTAATCATATCGGAATAATTTTTACACAGATAATTCCATAAACGGCGGTATGCACTAATACCTGAAATATCCTTGTAACCTTGCTTTAATAAGGTTACTTTTATAAGTTCGTATGCTTTACCGAGTGAATATTTATTTTGGTGTAACATAAATTTCAAAAGCATAAATTTTTCAATATCGGTTAAAAAAGTTGTTAAATGTGTTTCAGAACCGTAATTATATCCGTCAACGAGTGCAATATAATTATTGTTTGAGTTTTTGTATTCTTTAGCCCATCTATAAAGAGATTTAATTGAAATTTTTCCGACTTCTTTTAATAATTTTTCAGAAATTAAACCGCTGTTAAATAATTCTTCAAACTCTTTATCAGCTTTAAGTTTATTTTTTTTGCCCCAAATTTCCCGATGTTCTTGCCATTTTTTTAAAATATCAACTTTAAAAAGTGCTTTTTGTCTTGCTTCTGATGGAATAGCGAAATTATTGTTTCTAATTTTGTCTAATCCAAAAGTAGCAAGAGTATTTTTAATAATTTTATTGTCAATAACAGCCGGAACTGCAAACTTGTCAAAATCATTAAAAGAAACGGGAGCAGAAACGGGAGTCGTCAATTCTGCCCTGTACGAATCTGCTCCCGTTAAAACACATGCAGTTGTGTTATTATGTTGTGTGTTTGGTGAATAATTTTCTAAAATTTTTTGTTGTAATTCCGGTTCAAGCGAAGAAACAAGAATTTCATACTGCTTTCCTCCATTGCCGTTTACAATACGGTATTTATATAATCCTGCATCAATACGTCTTTTTACGGTGGATTTATTTATACCTACTACAAGAACAATTTCTTTAACTTTTATATATTTATTCAAAACTTCTTTAAAGCAGGTGGTCATTCAATACCTCCTAAAGCCTTAATCATTTTTTGTGGATTTTTATTAAATTCAATAACAAATTTTTCTAAAAGATTTGACATATCAGTATTAGTTTCAATAGTCCTAATTCTGAATTTCTTTTTTTCTTGTTTTTCTAATAACAATGTTATTCTTTCCATATCGCCCATTGATTTAATATATTTTTTCTGTATAGTTGAATTAGAATATTATAATATTATTATATAGAAATTTCTATATAGAGTCAATAGAAAATTCTAATTTTATGAAAAATTTATACAATAGAATCGAATACATACTAAGAAATAATTTTAAAAAACCTAATATATCTTTATACGAATTTGCAAAATCCGTAGGAGCAAGTCCGTCAAAGTTTGCAGAAATAAAATCAGGAAAAGTGAAAACTCTTTCTCAAAATACAGCATTAGAAATTTCTAAACAATATGGCTTTTCTTTTAAATGGATTTTAACTGGAGAGGGTGAAATTTTTGAAGAAAGAAATGATTTAGCAAGAAATAATAACCAAGAAATTGTAAAAAATATTGAAAATTCTTTTAAAAATTTTGGACAAATACAACAAGTTAATAATCTGCTTGACTCTGAAATGGCAAAGATTTTAGGAATATCCGAGAATAAATATATAAAAATAGCAACCGGAAAAGAAAAACCTACAATCGACATATTAATTAAATTAAAAGAAAATTTTAATGTAAATATAGACCATTTTCTCTTTGGAAAAATTGAAGCAAAACTTCCGCAACACGATGAAAATGCTGCGGAAAGTTTAGGCTTATCTAAAGATGAAATTATTAAATTAAAACAAATTTTGAAAAATTATTAATGTTCTATTTTTCCATTTTTTGTATTAATTTTAACTCCGTTAATATCTTCTAAACTATTTGTTAAATTAAAATACCTAAAATGAATTTTATCACGATTAATTTTTATTTCATCACAAATTTTTTGAGAAGAAGTATCTATTTTATATTCCAGAGTTGCTAAATCTTTAGTTATCTTAAACTGAAAACCTAAAATGGCTAAGCAAAAACATAATAACAGCACACAAACAGTATTCATAATGTTGCTAAAAAATTCTTTAATATCGCTAAAAACAGTGAATATATTCATTTTCATTTCCCTTCCATAATTCCATTGTCTTAAAATAGCAAAATTCCAATAAATATAATACGTATTTTTTTGAAAAAAGAAAATTACAGTTAGTTAAATTTCGGCAGGTAATTCATCACTTTTTACTTCTTTTTTAGTAAATTTTTCTTCTGCTTTTTGTTTTGCTTTTATAATTGCCATAGTTTCTCTATAATCTTTTGCTTCAGCGATTTGTGTAAATTCAATATCTGAATGATTTTCTTTAACAATTTTTTCAATTTCTTTTAATGAAACTCTGAAAAATTCTTTTTTCATATTTATTAAATTAACACTTTTTTCTCTAAATGTTTCATGAAGTTTATTTTCTAAAGCAGGTGCGTCATCCGAAAAAATCATTGCGTGAACATCAAACTTAAAAGGAACAGATGCATCCCCGAGTTCATTAACTCTTTCCATTGGATCAAGTCTTCTTGTCATTCCTATTTTGTAAACATCTTCACCAAAAGAACCGATATTTGAAATAACATAAACATAACCTCTTTTTGTGAGTTGTGCTTGTGATATTGCTCTTTGTTTTAATTCTTCTGCTTCTTTTAGTTTAATTTGCAATTGAGCAATTTGTTCTTCATATTTAGAACGTTCTTCGGCATTGGCTTTTTCTAACTCTTCATGAGCTTTTTGTAATGCTTTTTGAAAATTTTCTTCTTCTTTTTCTGCTTTAATTCTTGCATTTTCATATTCTTTTTGTGCTTTTTGTTCTTCTCTGATTTGCTCTTTTATTCTGTTTTGTTCTTCCTTTTCTTCTTGTTTTTTCTGTTCATATTCATGCGTAAGATAAAGTTCCTCATATTTTAAGCGTAAATACGAGTCTTGTACTTTTGTGGAAACCGTTTCTCCCAATTTATTAATATCATGGAATGCTTTTTCAATCCTTGCTTCCATTTTATCAATATTGTTCCATTTTACTTTTGCTATAATAGCATCACATTCTCCATTAAATGCTCGAAGCATAAGTTTTATATTACGTTGAACCATTTGCTTGCCTTTTGTTTTACTACCTTCAACAGTCCATTCGGTAGTGCAAATAACAGCATCTTCTTGTTTAATTAGCTTTTTCTGATGTTCATAATTTTCTGTAATAGCATTTTTATATGCTGTAGAATCATCAAAATTAAAATGAGGTTTATATAAACCAACATCTAATAGTTCCAAGTCTTCTTCAACTATACTTTTTCTTCTTAACAATTCATTATAAATGTCATAATTATCTTTATAAGACTTTTTTAATTCAGTTATTTTATTGTTAATTTCGTTTAATTCATTTTCTAATACTGATTTTCTTTTTTCGGCTTCATCTTTAAGTTGTTTTATTTCATTATCAACATCAATTATTTTAGAATATTTATTTTTTAACTCATCATTTTCATTTTTTAAAGAATCATTTGCTATTTTTAAATTTTGGTTTTTTGAATAACTTATTATTAAAGATAAAAACAATACTAAAAGTAATAAAATTAAAATAATTTTCATAAATAATCCTTTCAAATTAAAATAATTTTATAACAAAAAGTTATTAAGACAAAGGAGTATGTAACTCCTTTGTCTTTTAGGAGTTATGACACAATAGCAGTTATTTTGTTTATATTAAGTTGTCAATGTGCGAAGTTTGGTAATAAATCCAACCTGTTTCCATTTTAGAAACAGGTTCAAGCATTACAATGTTTTTGAAGTCTTTCTTTTGCTTCGTTGTTTAAATCTTCCAATATTTCTTCAAAGGTTTGCGGTCCAAAACGTATAAATTCACGTTTAGGCATATTTCGTTTTTTATGTCCAAAATTAGGA
>JBJEGL010000319.1:0-4848 GCA_051875035.1 Candidatus Gastranaerophilaceae bacterium
GTTAACCTTGCGGAAGGAAAAATCAAAAATATAACAACAGGAAAAGAATACAGTTGTAATAAATTTCCTCCTGAAATACAAAATCTCATAAATGAAGGCGGTCTTGTAAATTATACCGCTAAAAAGTTAGGAGTCAGATAATGAAAGAATATAATATTTGTCTTTTGGGCGGCGACGGAATAGGTCCCGAAGTTACGGATGAAGCCGTTAAGGTTATGAATGCAGTCGGCAAAAAATATGATATGAAATTTAATTTTACAAAAGCTTTAATCGGCGGATGTGCTTATGAAAAATATGGTGTTCCGCTTCCTGATGAAACACTTGAAATTGCAAAAAAATCGGATGCTGTTTTATTAGGTGCCGTAGGTGATTGGAAATACGATACTCTCCCGCCTGCCGTTCGTCCGGAAAAAGCTTTACTCGGTATCAGAAAAGGCTTGAATCTTTTTGCAAATTTAAGACCTGCAACAGTTTTTGATGAATTAATTTCTTCTTCAACCGTAAAACCCGAAGTTATTCAAGGTGTTGATGTTATGATAGTTCGTGAACTTACAGGCGATGTATACTTTGGAGAACCAAAAGGCGTTGAGGTTAAAGACGGCAAACGTGTCGGCTACAACAACATGATTTATTGGGAAGACGAAGTCAGAAGAATTGCTAAAATAGCTTTTGAAACAGCAATGCTCAGAAATAAGAAACTTTGCTCGGTTGATAAAGCTAATGTTCTTGATGTTTCAAGACTTTGGAGAGAAGTCGTTCTTGAAGTCGCAAAAGACTATCCCGAAGTTGAACTTTCTCATATGTATGTTGACAATGCAGCTATGCAATTAATCAGAAATCCGAAACAGTTTGATGTTATTGTAACCGGAAATATTTTCGGCGATATTTTATCAGACGAAGCTTCAATGTTAACGGGTTCTTTGGGAATGCTTCCGAGTGCCTCTTTAAGTGCTGAAGGTCCGGGTATGTTTGAACCAATCCACGGTTCTGCTCCCGATATTAAAAATCAAAATATTGCTAACCCGATTGCAACTATACTTTCTGCAGGAATGCTTCTCAAGTATGGCTTGAAAAATTCTGATGCTAATGATGATATCGAAAAAGCTGTTAAAAAAGTTCTTAAACTTGGTTACAGAACTAAAGATATTATGGCTGAAGGAATGAAGGAAGTCGGCACAAAAGAAATGGGCGACTTAATTGTTGAGAACCTTTAATTCATTGTTTTTTATAGAATGCAAGCAGACTAAAGTACTAATACTTTAGTCTGTTTTTTGTTTAAAAAGAATATTCTCAAGAAGGATTAAAGATACATCAACAAATTGTATAATAACTATGTGAGCTTAAAATGAAAGACAAACACCTATCGGGGTTGCTAAAAAAGATTTTCTTTTTTGAATTATGTTTGTTCGGACACTTTAGGCTCACGCTATTTTTATTGTGTTTTTGTTATATTTACTTTTTGTGATATTTATAATATTCTGACCAAAGTATTTAATTGTTATTAAAAGGTTTATAGTATAGGTTTTTTATGCTTGTTTACGGCAATTATTTTTGAAATAGCAGGAACTCTTTTTTTAACTATCTAATAGTTTTACGGTTTTAGCACCTTCTATTTATACGGTCATATCTTATATTCTTTTTTCTATATTTTTTCTTATGCTTTAAAAACAATAGAAATAATTGTATCTTATGCAATTTGGAGCGCTTTTAGAATCATTTTTTTATTGCATTGATAGGAATTATTTTCTTTAATAAATCCATAAACATTGTCAAAGTATTGTCTATATTATTGATTATTATAGGCAAATAGTGTTAAAACTTTCAGTCTAAACCTTATATTAAATCGCACAAAACTTCGTTAATTTGTCTACTTAAATCAATATAATTGGTATTGTTATAAATTGTATAGTCAGCAAATTTTATTTTTTCTTCTTGCGGCATCTGAGCATTGATACGCATTAATGCATTTTCTTCTGTCAGATTTCTTCTTTGCATAAGCCTATTTAATCTTATATTAGTATCTGAAGCAACGACAATAACTTTGTCAAAGAGATAACTCCAATTAACTTCATAAAGCAAAGGTACCGAAACGAAAGCAAATTGAGCATCAGAATTAGCTTCAAAAAATTTAATAATCTCTTCAATAACCAAAGGATGGGTTAACTCTTCAAGTTTTTTTAAATATTTTCTGTCTGTAAAAACAACTTTTGCAAGTTTTTTTCTGTCTAAAGTTCCATTTGTATAGATATTGTAGTCACTAAAAATTTTTTTGAGTTGTTTATTCAAATAATCAGAGGTAATAAATAAACGATGAACGACCTTATCGGTATCTATTACAGGGTAATGTAAATCTGTTAAAAATTTTTCTACGACCGATTTTCCTGCGGCGATGTTTCCAGTAATTCCAATCTTTATCATACTACTATTATAGCAGATAATATTTACAATTACACTAATAATTTCGTGATAAAATTAATTTATGAATAAAATATCTTTAGTCGGAATGAATTTAGTAGAATTGCAAGAAATTGTCTTATCCCTTGGGGGGAGCAAGTTTCGTGCATCACAAATATATAACGGAATTTATTTAAAATCATATAAATCTTTTGATGACATGACAGATTTGCCTATTTCTTTCAGAGAATTATTGAAAGAAAAATATAAATTATCTGATGTGATTCTTGAAGATAAACAAATAAGTTCAGACGGTACGATGAAATTTTTATTTAAATTATCGGACGGAAATGTCACGGAAGCTGTTTTAATGCGATTTGATAACAGAGCAAACTTAACGGCTTGCATAAGTTCGCAAGTTGGTTGTCCTATGGCATGTTCGTTTTGTGCAACAGCTAAACTCGGTTTTAAACGTAATTTAAGTACAGATGAAATTTTAAAACAAATTTATCTTATTCAAGCAGATACAGGATTGAAAGTCACAAATATAGTTTTTATGGGGCAGGGTGAACCGCTTCTGAATTTGGATAATGTTCTTGAAGCAATTAATCGTTTGCGTGAAGATTTTAAAATAGGTTCAAGAAGAATAACAGTTTCTACTTGCGGAATTATTCCCGGAATTAAACGTCTTGCCGAAATAAAATTTCAACCGACTGTTGCAATATCTTTACACAGTGCAGATTCAGAAAAAAGAGCAGAAATCATGCCTGTTGAAAAAAAATATAAAATTAAAGATGTAATAAGCGAATTAAGAAAGCTTACGCTTATTACGGGCAGACGAGTGACTATTGAGTATATTTTAATTAGGGGAATAAATGACAGTATAAAAGATGCTAAAAATCTTTGTGAATTGATTTCCCAACTTAAATGCAATGTTAATTTAATTGTTTACAATGAAAATGAATATTGTAAATATAAAAAACCCTTAAAAGAAGATATTCTTAAATTCAAATGCATTGTGGAAGCTTCCGGCAAAAAGGTTACAATAAGACTTGAAAGAGGTGCCGATATAGATGCGGCATGCGGGCAGCTAAGTGCTAAATATAAAAATGGGCATGGTTAAGGACTTGTTTTTTAATTAAGATTTGATAAAATAAATTTGTAAGCTATATTTGAAACTTTGATTGTTTTTGAATTTGATTAAGGGAATAGATTTATTAATTTGTATATTTAGAAAAGGCTAATATGTATATTAACAAATGCTCAAAATGTGGTGCGGAATTTGAAACAAAAAACCCAAAAAGAATGATTTGTCCTAATTGTTTGTATTCGGAAAGAAGCACAGAAGTAGTCCAGGAACCGGCACAAATATCCGGAGCTGAATACCCAAACGGATATTCAAGTTCGGCATCTTTTGGCGGAAATGATGATAAACCGCAAAGAACATACGATAGACCGAGATATGACCGCAGCGGAAGTTATAACAGATACGACAGAGAAAATGGCGGATATCAAAGAAATTATGACAACAACCGTTCAAACTATGGAGACAGACCGCAAAGAAGTTATAACAGCGGAGGATATCAACAAAGAAGCTATGACAACAACCGTTCAAGCTATGGAGACAGACCGCAAAGAAGTTATAATAACGGAGGCTATCAACAAAGAAGTTATGATAATAACCGTTCAAACTATGGTGACAGACCTCGTTTCAATAATAACAGAAATTCGTATGGTGACAGACCTCAGCGTTCTTTTAACAGAAATAATTTTTCAAATAGAAGAGGCGGTTTTAATAATAAACGTCCTGTTCAAAAAAATAAGCAATTGTTAATAAGCAAAGAACAGCTTGAGCAAATCGAAATTATTTATAAAAAAGCACTTCCGCTTCCTAATCATGACATCCATGAAGTAATAGGTGCTGCTCTTGGAATAGAACCGAGAAAAGTATTTTTCGGTATTAATCTTGTAAGACAAAAGATGATGCTTCCGAAACTTGCTTTTCCAAAGAGAAAACTGGCGGTAACACCCGATCAGCTTACTGCAATAAAAATGCTTTATGAGCCATTGCTGCCTGTTCCTCCTATCGGTTGTCACAAGCTTATTTCATCACAATTAAAAATGGATGAATGGCGTGTTCACGTTGGTATAGGTTTAATCAGAAAGCAAATGGGTCTTGAAAGATGGAATCCCGACAGACCTGATGCCCCGAAAGAATTTAAAAAATAATTGATATGAATAATTTAATTTCTATTGGAAAAGTTTTAAATTTTCACGGGATAAAGGGTGAAGTAAAAGTCGGCTATACCAAAGGCAGAGAAAAGCAAATAGAACAATTAGAAACAGTTTTTATTGATGTTGAAGGTTCTTTTCACACATTTTCTGTTGAAACAGTCAGATTTCATAAGCAGCATGCACTTATCAAATTTAAAGAAATTAACTCCATTAATGATG
>JBJEGL010000320.1:0-4838 GCA_051875035.1 Candidatus Gastranaerophilaceae bacterium
GGCTAAACCTGCTGTTATAAAGGTTTTTCCCGAGCCTTGTTTGTCAGAAGTAATAAATAAATTCATAATTATATATTAAAATTATTTTACAAAAATTGGCAACAATTTAATACAAGCATATTATGTATTTTTTTAAAAAAATCATTAATATTTATAATATGAGATATTTGTTGTCTATATTTATACTGTTAATCGGCATAAGTGCAAGTGCCGTTACATTTGATAAATACTATCCGGATGCAGAAATTCCTCCGTCGGGAATTAAAATAAGTGCAGGAACTTTTATAAGAGCGATGAATCTTAGGGATATCAATACACTTGTAAACGATATTGGAGATGAATGTGAATTTATAAATGTTACCGATATGTTTATCGGTGATTACCTTGTTCTTCCGAAAAATTCTCATATATACGGCTCAGTGGAAGATATTCGCGAACCTGTTCAAGGTAATAATGCTGCAATTAAAATAAGAATAGATAAGATAGTTACAGCAAACGGTGATTATACATATTTTGTAGAAGGTCACATAAGCGGCGGTGCTGATAATTATATCGGCGGAGAAGATACCGCTCCCGCTTATTATAAAACAACCCCCCATTATATTGGCGGCTGGGGTGGAGGAATATTACAATTACTTCCTATGAATGTATATGCTTTCGGTGAACATAAAAAAATTAAGGCCGGAGAAGAAGTTTTTGTAATATTACATAAAGATTTGAAAATATATTAGTCATAATGTATAATCTCTTTTGAGATACTTAATAAAAGGGATTTTATATGAAAAGAGAAAAATTTATCGCAGCATTAGTGCTTACATCAATTTTAGGCTTACCCGGTGTTTGTGCAAGTAATTTTTCGGTAACAACACAAACCGTGCCACAAATGCCAATATATCAAACACAGTTTGCAACACCTCAATATACACAAGTTCCGTACCAACAAAAAGCTGTTAGTGCAACACAACCTTTGAAAGGACATGTAGTTGTTGTTCCTGCTGGTGTTAATATATCTGCTACAACGACAATGGAAATCAGTTCTGCAACCGTATCTCTCGGACAACCGGTTTCAATGGCATTAACAAACGGATTTTATTATAATAATGTTTGTATAGCTCCTGCGGGCAGTACTGTTACCGGAAATGTAATTCTTGCAAGAAAAGGCGGGCATGCAGGTAAAAATGGACAGCTTCAAATAAGATTTACACAAATTAATACTCCATACGGTAATGTAATACCTATATCCGCAATGATTAAAACAACTGATGGAACTGGTATCTTAAAAGCAGGTACTGCAAAAGATACGACAAAAGATTATGCAAAAGACTTAGCTGTAGGTTCAGGAGCAGGTGCTGTTCTCGGTTTAACAATGGGTGCTCTTTCTGGTGGAAGTGTAGGCAAAGGAGCTGCTTACGGTACAGCAGTCGGTGCAGGTGCAGGACTTGTAAAATCTTTGTGGGATAAAGGTATTGATGTTGTTATTCCTGCAAATTCAGGACTTGAGCTTACTGTTGACCAGCCGATTACTGTCCAGGCATCTAATTAAATGTTAAGTACGTTAAGCAATTTGTTATCTCTAATTTTTTCTGTTAAACTGTTATCAATTGGTAACATTAAGTAAAACAGAGAAGATATGTCTATTTTAGGAAAATACATACAAAAAGAAAACGAGCAGGAATTGAATTATAAAATTCCTGCCGTTTTTCGGTACGACAAAAACGAAATGTCGTTAACAAAATCAATCTTTGTATCAACGGCGATACACCCTTTAGCGGTATTTTTGATATGGCTGTTTATTTTTATTGCCGGGCTTTTAGGTATTTCATTTGTTGTGT
This sequence comes from Candidatus Gastranaerophilaceae bacterium, assembly GCA_051875035.1. GTDB lineage: Bacteria > Cyanobacteriota > Vampirovibrionia > Gastranaerophilales > Gastranaerophilaceae > RUG841. The sequence continues at coordinate 1,833 of JBJEGL010000320.1, forward strand.
TTAACAAACCGGAAGCAAAACCTAAGGATATAGAATTTGTTCTTGTAGATAAGGAACAAACGCCTATTAATAAAAATACAAGGTATCGTTCTGACAGAAATTCAAGAGCAGGCGGAAAACACAATCCGAAAAGGAAAGTATCAATGCCGAAAGCAGGCGGTAGTCCGGCACAAACAAGTAAGCCTAAGGCACAAAAGCCGAAGCCGCAACAGCCCAAAATGCAACAGCCGAAGGCACAGAAGATAGCACAACCTTCAACAGCAGAAAAACAACCAAAGACAAATAATCAACCGGCACCTGCTCGTTCGCAGGCACCGACTCCGGCACCAAGACCGGGAATTAAGCCTGCTGCACCAAAAGTAGCACAACAGCCTAAAACTGATTTTACATTCCCTGTGCCTAAAACAAATATACCGAATATAGGTACACCTTCAGGTTCAGGTCCGATTGCCAAACCTTCAGGAACTGGAGTCGGTGGCAGCGGAACAGGTAAATATGGTTCTACTTCCGGTAATGCATTAAGCTTTGCTCCTTCAACAGGTAGCGGAATAGGTGGCAAAACAGGTGGAAGAACATCCGGTAACGGCAGCGGAACAGGCGTAGGTTCAGGTGTAGGACGGGGTAATGTTGGAAATCCGGGACCGGGAAATCCTAACGGCAGACCCGGAATAGATGCTATCAGAGAACCTGATTTTGGACCTTATATGAGGGAATTACAAAGAAGCATTAAACGCAACTGGGATCCTCCGAAGGGTGAAGAAAGCAGAAGAGTTGTGCTGTTGTTTAAAATAGCAAGAGACGGACGTTTGTTAAACGTAAGTGTTTCAAAATCTTCAGGGTTAGCTTCTGCAGATAAAGCGGCATTAGCGGCAGTCAAATTAACTGCACCTTTTAAACCGCTTCCCGTAGAGTATAAGGAAAGTTCGGTAGATATCCAATTTACGTTTGATTATAACGTTTTTGGTGCAAAAAAATATTAAAGAATAATTTATAGGAAAGAGGAATAAAACAATGGATCTTTTATTACATTCAATTCAAATGGATTGGCCGGTACTTTTACCGATTTTAATTTGTTCAATTTTAACATTAGCTGTTGCAATAAACAGATTTGTATTTTTTAGTAAAAATAAGCGAGATGTAGTTGCATACATTCCGAAACTTCAAAGAGAACTTGAAAGAAATAATCTTGAAGCAGCAAACGATATAAGCCAGCAAATGGGTGGTGTTACAGGAGAAGTTACTGAAGAGGCTGTAAGAATTTTTGCGGAACAAAAGAAAGGTTTTTCACGTTCTTTTGATATTGCTGCAGCACTTGCAACGAGAAAACTCGAACATCATTTAACAATTCTCGCAACAATTGGTGGCGTATGTCCGTTCTTAGGGTTATTCGGAACAGTTGTCAGAATTTTGTATACATTCCAAGATTTGGCACAAGCAGGAAACCAATCGGCAGCAGTTGCGTACGGTATCGGTTCAGCTTTGATAGCAACGGCATTTGGTTTGGGTGTAGCTATTGTTGCGGTAATTCTTTACAACTATTTCCAATCAACAGTTTCAAGATATGACGATGATTTTCAACTTATCAAATTGTTATTCTTGTCATTTGTTGATTCGGAAGATGAATCTTCTAAGAATTTCCAACCGAATGTAGCAATGTAATTAATTGGTAGTAAAAATGGCAATTAAAGTATCAAATTCGAGAAAAAAAGCAGTCTTTTCGGAAATTAACATAACACCTTTAACAGATATTTTCCTTGTTTTGTTAATTATCATGATGGTTGTTGCTCCAATGTTCCAATCGAATGTGGAGGGCATAACTGTTCCTGAAATTAACAGCGGATTAACTGTTGAAGAAAAAGCGGCAACGGTATCAATAACTAAAGAGGGTCAATATTATTTAAACGGTGAACCAATAGAGCTTGATAATTTGACACAGGCTTTAACGGAGTTGAAATCCGAGCTAAAGAAACCAGAAGTATTAGTTAAAGCTGATACAGCGGCAAAGAGTAAAGACATTCTACAGGTTATGAGAGCGGCAAAAGATGCTGAATATGAAAAACTGACAGTAGCCGGTGAGCCTCTTAGCCGTAAAGAACAAAAGGAACTGAAGAAAAAAGCAGAAGAAGACATGCGAAGTGACAATCAAAATATTGTTCCTGTGACTAATAAGTCAGAAGACAGTTATAGTCGCCCGTATGCGGAAAAGCCTGCTGTACAAACGAGTAGACAATCGGATTTTGCAAATACGGATTGGGAGGAATAATGGCAAGACAATCAAGACAAGTATTTAGCGATATTAACATTACTCCTCTTACGGATATTTTTCTGGTTCTTTTAATTATTATGATGGTTATAGCTCCGCTGCTTGACCAACAGGGTTTATCGCTTACTGTTCCGGACAATGTTGATGCCGACAAGGTAAAGGAACATAAAACGGTTAATATTGTTATTGATAATGAAGATAAATTTTTTATTGATAATAATGAGATTTCGGCGAATGACCTTGAAAAAGTAATAAAAGAGCAAATCAAGATAAATCCCGAAGGGGTCATTATTCAGACAAGTGACGAAACAACAAACGGAGCAATGGTTAAAGTTATGGATTCCGCAAGAAATGTTGGTGTAACAGCTATTTCCGTTTCTGAAATGTAATAAAATTTCCAAAAGTAATAAAAAGAGGCTTTAATTAAAGCCTCTTTTTTGTGTATATAAAATTAGTGAATTTTGTCTTGCAAGAATATTGCCGCAATACTGAAGGTTACACTCTAAGATTGCGGTATCCGAATAGAGTGGCAAGTCCCGAAGAATCTATGTCATAAGGCTTTAGACGAAACGTCTTTGTCATACTGAGTGATAATAAAACAAACTGTCATACTGAGGCTTTAGCCGAAGTATCTCTTAAATTTAAAAAAACAGATACAGAGCGATAATATCTGTAATTTTCAATTTACTTCAACACATCAATAACCTTGATAAAAGTTTTATTTTCTCCATTTAAATATTTTT
>JBJEGL010000321.1:0-4829 GCA_051875035.1 Candidatus Gastranaerophilaceae bacterium
CAAAAACTTCTTGAGCCTTTTCTACTAACGAAACAATATCTCCCATTCCTAAAATTCTATCTGCAAGTCTTGCAGGATGGAAAATTTCAAGTGGTTCTATTTTTTCACCTTTACCTAAAAATTTTATTGGCTTACCTGTTTGATGTACTACGCTGAGTGCAGCACCGCCTCTTGCATCACCATCCGTTTTTGTTAATATTGTTCCTGAGATTTCAAGTTGTGCGTTAAAATCTCTTGCTACATTAACTGCTTCTTGTCCTGTCATTGCATCAATTACGAGAAGTTTTTCTTTTGGGGAATATACTCTATCCAAAATTAAAAGCTCTGCCATCATTTCGGTATCTATCTGCAAACGTCCGGCTGTATCAATTAAAACAGGATTGTAACTTTCGTTTTTTGCTTTTTCAATACCCTCTTTTACAACTTGTTGAACATCTGCAGAATTATCTATCGTGAAAACATCAACGCCTATTTGTTCTCCAAGTGTTTTTAATTGTGTAATTGCTGCGGGACGGTATACGTCTGCGGCAATCATTAAGGGCTTTCTTCCGTCTTTTTTAAATTTCATGGCAAGTTTTGCACAAGATGTTGTTTTACCTGAACCTTGAAGCCCTAACATCATTATCAAAGAAGGATTCCCGCTTAAATCCAATGGTGCATCTTCTTTTCCCAATAACTCCGTTAATTCATCGTGAACAATTTTTACAAGCTGTTGACTCGGATTAACACCTTGTACAACCTTCTCGCCTTCGGCCCGTTCTCGGAGTTTTGATATGAATGACTTTACAACTGTCAAGTTCACGTCTGCCTCAAGTAAAGCTCTGCGAACTTCTCGTAAGGCATCCTGCATATTATCTTCGGTTAATTTATCATTTCCCGAAGTTTTTCTGATAATTTCCGTTAAACGTTCCGATAGGTTATCAAACATTCTTAATCTTTCCTGCCAAAATCTGCACTTGTAATAACTCTGTCAATCAAACCATACTCACAAGCTTCCTGTGCTGACATGTAATGGTCTCTTTCCGTATCTGCTTTAATTTTTTCAATGGGCTGACCTGTATGTTTTGAAAGAAGCTCATTTAATGTTGTTCTCATTCTGACAATTTCTTTTGCCTCTATTTCAATATCCGAAGCTTGACCTTTTGCTCCGCCCAACGGTTGGTGAATCATTATTCTTGAACTTGGCAACGATAATCTTTTACCTTTTGTTCCTGCAGATAATAAGAATGCACCCATACTTGCCGCTTCTCCGATGCAAATAGTGCTTACGTCTGCTCTTATATGATTCATTGTATCAAATATAGCAAAACCTGATGTAATTACTCCGCCCGGGGAATTAATATACAACATTATATCTTTCTCAGGATTTTCACTGTCAAGAAGAAGTAACTGAGCAACAATTGAGTTTGCCATGTCATCATCAATTTCTTCACCTAAAAAGATTATTCTTTCTCGCAAAAGTCTTGAGAAAATGTCGAAAGAACGTTCTCCTCTTGAAGAAGCTTCAATTACAGTCGGCATATATGATAAAATTTTACCGTAATCCATTTTATTTTCCTTTGATAATATTTTACATTACAATTATATTAAAAGCATAACTTGATAACAAGTTTTATAATATTATTAATATATAACAAAAAGGAGCAAGTATATGTTTGACCAACCGGTATGGAATGACAGAGAATCTCTTTTTATTAATAAGCCGGAAGTTTCAGGTTTATATGAAGGTACCGGAACAATTTATCAATATGCATATCCTGATGCCGATTATCCTGTATTAAGATTACCTTTTGATATACATGACGGCAAAGGAGATACGCTTCCTCACGGAATGTATATGATTGCTCTTGACTCTTCCTGCAAATATCTCCTTTTTATTCAAAGCGGAAATCTTAAAGCAAGAGTTCCTGTTGCGGATTATTTAAATAAACCTAAGGAAGATAATGACCTTAAAAAAAGAGAAGAATTAGCTTTAAATTACCAAAAATACATGACAAGAGGTCACCAACGAAAAGCTAAAAAATATCTTAAAGAACTTGAAATTTATGACAAACGAGTTAGAACAAAAATGTCGGCAACTATTGATACTTCCCAAAGCGGAGTATATATATTGAATTATGAAACAGCATTTCAAAAAGCTTTTGCAATTATCCCCGCATACTAAGATATACGTTGTTTGACTCCTTGTTTTGCCAAACATGCAAATTGAACATTATTCATATATCCTTCAAAATCTTCTCTGTTGACCGTTACTTCTTTATCCGAATCCCAGGGATTAATAATTGTAAGAGTATCGTCAGTAATTGAAGTAATTGCTAATGCATGCCCACCATCACTATTATTAGTAAGCGAAATAGAAGAATTGTTTCCTTCTTTATCTATACCGGTAAGGGTAATTCTGTTATAAGAATTTGAACCTCCTCCCGTAAAGCTATATCTTTGTACATCATCAGGTGTTGTATCGTCTATCTTTTTAATAGCATTACCGTTAAAATAATCTATATAATAATCACCGTTTACATCTTCTTCATAACCGTTTTTTGCATTAATAGATGCATATATAGCATATGGTCTTCCGCTATCTTGAATTCTGTCAAGAGTATCGTGAATTGCATCAGGATTATGATCAGTATTTTCAACAAAAGATGGTTCTTCCCCAGTCATCATGTAATAAACTTGAGCCATACTGCCACTATCTAAAGCACTTTTATTTTCATTATAATTTGAAGATGAATACACAAAATCAGGCCAATCTTTATTATCATAACGACCGTCTTTTACATCTTCTCTAAATCTTTCAAATGCCATTTCCAAAAGCAAAACATCATCATCACCCTCAGAATACCAACTGTTGCCGACTCCTCTTACACCATCCGCACTAACTTTTTCATAGGTTTTATTTTCAGCACGTGCTATAGATGATGCGGAAAAAGTATAGGATACGTCAACTCCCGGAAAATTGACAGTATATGTATGAAGTTTTTCATTGTGAGTTACAAGATTAGAAATAATATCCTGCCCCTCGGGTGTGCAGTTTAAAGCATTCAGCGTTGTTAACATATAACAATCACCGGTTCCTTTTTGCTGTACACGCTCATCAATTTTGTTATTTATATTTAATGACTTATCATCTTTTTCATTTTTCTCATATAAAGCTGTTCCAAGTTCGACAATCTTAGAAAATACAAACTGTGCAAAAGATTTATAAGAACATATTTCTTCTGCTTCATCAAATAATTTTTTTAATTCTTCAGGAGTTGCAGGTTTAACTTTCTCTTCTTCTGCTTCAACTACACTATCTTCAGCAACAATAGTATTGTTGTAATCTTGGCTATCAAAGATATTGCCGGTTTTCATTTGATTTTGTTTTAAACCGTCTAATGCACATTTCTGTTTGACTAAAGATGTCAGTTTACCTATATCAACACCCATTGATGTTCCTCTAATGTATACATGTATATTTTCGGTACAATTTTAAATTTCTTTAATAAAATTTGAACAGTTTACACTTTTTAATACAAAATTTTTGATTAATTCATTATTGTTATTTTTATTTTTTCGTATTAGAAAAGTTATATGGCAACTAAAGAATTAACAAACGGTTCTCCGTTAAAACTTATTTTATATTTTATGTTTCCGATTTTTCTCGGCAATATCTTTCAGCAATTTTATCATTTTGTTGATGCACTCATTGTAGGTAGAGTACTTGGTGTTAAAGCTCTTGCGGCTGTTGGCTCTACAGGTGCTCTGATATTTTTTATAATAAGTTTTATTTTTTCTGCAACTCAAGGATTTACTGTTGTTACGGCACAAAAATTCGGTGCAAGAGATTATGAATCAGTAAGAAAATCTTTGGCTGCATCAATTGTTTTATCTGCCGTTCTAACTTTATTTTTGACTTTAATCTCTGCACCATTTTCATATCAACTTTTGGCATTATTCAGGACACCTTCAGATATTATTAATCTTGCTTCAACTTATTTATTTATTATGTTTGCAGGAATTTTTGCAACAGTTTTTTATAACCTTTCTTCAAATGTTATGCGAGCATTGGGAGACAGCAAAACTCCTTTATATTTTCTAATTTTTGCTTCATTTTTAAATGTATTTTTTGATTTATTATTTATTTTAAAAGTTAATGCGGGAATTGCCGGAGCAGGTTATGCAACTGTTTTATCCCAAGCTATATCAACAATTTTATGTGTAACATTTATGTTCACAAAATTTCCTATATTACGCTTGAAAAAAGATGATTGGAAAATTTCTAAAGCATTTTATATGGAACATTTAAATATTGGTATTCCAATGGGATTGCAAATGTCTGTACTTTCTTTCGGTATAATTGCTGTGCAATTTGTCTTAAATTCATTAGGTTCCTCTGCAATTGCTGCATATACGACAGGATGCAGAGTGGAACAGTTATTCTCACAAAGTTATGTAGCGTTAGGTGCTACAATGGCTGTATTTTCCGCTCAAAATTTCGGTGCCAAAAAACTTTCAAGAATAAAAGAAGGAGCAAAATCAGCAATACTCATAGCTGCTTGTATAAGTATTTTTGCAATAATTGTTTTATCTTTATTTTCTAACCAACTTATTGCTTTGTTTATGACTGAAATTGATAATCAAATTGTAATGCTTGCAAGCAGATACTTGCACATAACAATGTTTGCATTTATAGGACTTGGTTTACTCTTGATATACAGAAATATCCTTCAAGGAATGGGAAATGTTATAGCTCCGCTATCTTCTGGTGCTGCAGAACTAATTATGAGGACATTATGTGCATTTATATTTGGTCATTATTTCGGGTTTACGGGAATATGCATAGC
>JBJEGL010000322.1:0-4826 GCA_051875035.1 Candidatus Gastranaerophilaceae bacterium
GATTTTTTTAAATAAAAGTACTTTATGCAAATTACTTATATAAAAAGCCCTCAAAAGAGGGCTAAAATTTATTTTGTCATATTGTAACTTATACCGGCATCTTTCATACGTTTTAAAGCTTCTTTAATAACTTCTGATGGCTTGGTAAGAGCTATTCTGAAAAATCCTTCACCGTATTTTCCGTATCCGTTTCCGGGAGGGACTACGAGATGAGCTTTCTCAAGCATTAAAGTTACAAATTCTTCTGATGTAAAACCCTTCGGAACAGGAAGCCAAAGGTAAAAAGTTGCTTTGGAAGGTGTTATGTTCCAGCCTAATTCTTTTAAACCGGCTTCCATAATTTCTTTTCTTTCCTTATACATATCGTTAAGTTTTTGAATTTTTTCTTTCGGTGTATTGTATGCGGCAACAGCAGCCTGCTGAATAGCTTTGAATACTCCTGAATCAATATTATTTTTGATTGTTCCGAGAGCTTTAATTGCCTCCTTATTTCCGCAAACAAATCCGACTCTCCATCCTGTCATATTGTAGGATTTTGAGTGAGAGAAAAATTCAATGGCAATATCTTTTGCACCTTCAACCTGCAATACAGACGGAGCAACATAGCCATCATATGTCATTTCACAATATGCTTGGTCATGACAAAGTAAAATATCATATTTTTTGCAAAAATCTACTGCTTTTTTAAAGAAATCCAAATCACAAACAGCCCCTGTCGGGTTGTTAGGGTAATTCAAAAACATAAGTTTTGCTTTTTTAGCAACATCTTCCGGAATTTTATCAAAATCGGGAAGAAAATTATTTTCAGCGGACAAAGGCATTGAATATGGTGTTCCGCCTGCAAATATTGTTGCATTTTTGTATACCGGGTAACCGGGGTCGGGCACTAAAGTATAATCTCCTTCATCAACATAAGCAAAGAAAATGTGAGCAATAGCTTCTTTTGAACCAATATTTGTAAGCATTTCCTCATTTGCATCGAGTTCAACTCCAAAACGTTCTTTCATCCATTTGCAAGAAGCTTCTCTAAAATCCTTAGTTCCGTTGTAAGGCGGATAATCATGATTTTGCGGAATATCTATTGCTTTGTGCATTTCAGCAACTATATCATCCAATGTCGGAGTATCAGGGTCTCCTACTCCAAGGCTGATTATGTCGTATCCCTTAGATTTTGCGGCATCAATTTTTTTATCAATTTCCGCAAAAAGATACGGCGGTATCTTATCTAATCTTACAGACTGTTTCATTAATGTCTCCTTTGTTGTGTTCAGCTAACGTTATCTTAGCAGAAATATAAATAAATAGTTACTGCAATTTTTTACAAAATAAACAGAACCTAAAAACAGCAGACTTTAATATACAGTAACCTTTTCAAATAAGATTAGAAAAAACATATAAAAAATTCTGAAAACTATTTAAATATTAATCAACAGACATTATATTCAGACCTGTTTTTACGACATCGGAATTGAGTTTTCCGACAGCCGCATCTTCATTTAATATTGCTGCCGTTTTTTCGTCAGAAAATCCTTTTTTATAAACTCTGTTTTCCTTCAAAGCAGAAGTTTCATCACACAAAGACAATATCTCTGTAATTTTATCGCCTGTTTGTTCTTTGTGATGGTGGTTTCTTATTGCACTTAATGAGGCATCACTAATTCCAGAATCTTGCAACAGAACATAGCTTAATTCACTGTGCAAATCCATAACTTCCCTTTCTTCAGGAGTGAATCTTCCGGGTTTATTAAAAACCTCGTCGGGAATTAAGGATTTACCTATGTCATGCAAAAGTGCAGCTTCAAGTAATGTATCTTTTTCCTCATCACTTAAATTAAAATTACCTTCTCTTGTAAGGTTATTTGCATAATTATATGTTGTTATAAAGTGATTTTTAGAATCTTCAAGATGAGACATGTCAATTTTCGGTTCATAACCATACTTTCCTAATATACCAGATATTTCTTCTTTATGTGCATCCAAGGATTTTTGAATATATTCTTTATTTAAGAATTTATTCATGTATTGTTCGGGGGTATTTCTCAACTGAAATTTTCTGACAGCATCAGACATAAACGACTGAAACATATTAAGAGGATTATCATTTTTCTTTGGAGCATGAGTTGAAGATAATTCAAGCTTATCTGAAATAGGCTCATTTAACAGATATGCATACCCTCTTGTACTCTGTGACTGTCTAATATTTTGTGTTTTGCTTAAACCTGTCAGTCTGTTTATTTGTGCCATGTCTATAATTCTTCCTTATGAAAACTAAATAGTATATCGGCACTTTTTTCATATACTTTAGTTTTTTATAGCAAATAAAATTGTAACAAACTTGATTTTATCATTTAAAGGTGTTACTAAATACATGTATTTTGTTTCTAAGCAGAGATTTTTATAAGAACATGAAAATAGAGAAGAAGATAATATTTTGTATCTTATTTTGTTTTTTTATTGAGATTTTTTCTTATTTAGTTTGTGTTAAAGAATATTATGATTTTGATTTGAATTCAATAATCAGTAATTATTCATATTCTCAAGCAAAAAAATATAATTTAGAAAAATATTCTGATAAATTCATTAAAAAACAAGGTGTTGCAACAAAAGGTTCGGTATTGTTTCTTTCTGCAAACAGTTCTTATGAAATGCAACAAAAAATAGTTGACCGGATTAATTGTATTACCAAAAGAACTATTTATAGTTTTTATTTTGAAAATGGCAGTCTTTTTAATTTATATGACTTATTTAAACAGGGATTTATTTTTAATAACACAGATAATCTTGAATACATTGTATATTGTATGAGTGAAAATGATATAAATAATCTTTTTCAAAGACAAATTGATATTCATAAAACAATATTAAACAAAAGATTTAAAATGGTTGATGATGAGCATTTAGAGGAAATTAAACCTCGATTTTTATTCTTAAATTCTCTCTATTTTACAAAATGTATTCAATTGGTATTAGCACGGCTTGAGTTAGAATACGAATTTTTATCTTATTTAGAAACTACAACATTGACTTTGTCAGAAATAGCGGATACTGTGAAACTTCCTTATAAAAATACTCCCCCCCAGCTTATTATTGTAAATTTAACTAATTGTATCGATGATGAATTAACAGAAGAATTGGAAGAAATCGGATATAAAATTATCAACAAGTCAGCTTTTAAAGCAATAGGTGACAAAGAAGTTTTTGATATCGATTTTGTTGATGAAGAGGAAACAGAATTGTTTATCTCTATTTTAGCTGAAATTATTAAATAGCAGGATATTTGATTAGGATAAAATTTAAAAAATTAATTAAAATACTTTCAATAAACTTCGTCATACTATGTATAATATTTGTGCTGACAGAAATTTTTTTCTTTTTATTTTTCTTTATAAAATCAATGCCACACATAGAAGCTTTCAAAAAAGAAAATCTAAAAATAGACTATAGATATACACGTCCACATGTGTATAATTTAAGAAGATATAAACTAACATTCAGAAAAATGACGGGAAAGTCAAAAAAACGTCCTATTGTATTTTGCGGCTGCTCCTATACATATGGCAGTTTTTTGAAAAATACACAAACACTTGCTTATAAAGTCCATCAATTAACTCAACGTACTGTATATAAAAGAGGTGTATGCGGCGGAAGCATAAATCAAATATTGGAACAATTGACTTCCGGTGTTTTAAAAAAAGAGGTACCCGATGCGGAATATTTGATATATGTGTATATTATTTCACACATAGACCGGTTGTTTTTTTATCAGATAGAGTCTTTAGAAACATATATAAACAATCGCTATGAAATAAAAAATGGGAAATTGGTAAAAATTGAAAATCCAAAACTTCCTTATCTTTATTCCTTATTTACTGTTAAGTATTTTCAGCAAATAATAGCCGGCATTAGAGCGGATAAAGAGTTTGATGACGATATACCTTTATTTAAAGCAATAATGACGGAAATAATGAATCAGTTAAAAAAACAATATCCGAATTCAAAATATGTTATTTTGATGTATCCGGAAAGTTCAACTGTAGGTATAGAAAGAGGAAAAGAACAAGCTGCCGCAACCAATAAAATTGTCAAAGACTATTGTGAAAAATTAGGCTTTTGGGTTATAGATGCAGAGGATTTAACTCAAGAGCCAATAAGAAATAGTGAATACAGATGTTTAGATGTTGATCATCCTAATGAACGGGCATGGGATATTATTGCTCCTGCATTGGTAAAAAAATTGAACTTATAACTGTACTTTTCATTTATATGTTTTAAAACAGTTTTAAAATATATAAACGGCATTCATATGAACCTCTTGCTAATATTTTTTAACCTGGCTTTTGCTTGTTTATTTTTTCATTTTAGATTTTTCTGATTTAGCCGGAACTTGTTCATAAATCATTTGTCTTCTTTTTTGTACATTTTCATTTTCAAGATAATCTTCATATTTCATTTTGAAGTTGATATATCCGTTTGGAGAGATCTCAATAATTCTGTCGGCAACAGTATTAATAAATCTGTAATCTTGAGATGTAAACAGTACGGTTCCGGAAAAATCAATCAAGGCATTATTCAATGCCGTAATAGAATCCAAATCAATGTGGTTAGTCGGTTCATCCATTATCAAAACATTTGATTCTTCGACCATCATTTTAGCAAATAAGCAGCGAACTTTTTCTCCTCCTGATAGGACTCGTGCTGATTTTTCAGCATCCTCGCCGGAAAATAACATTCTGCCCAAATAACCTCTTAGATAGTTAATATGCTGGTCAGGAGAATATTGTCCGAGCCACTCAATAAGATTTTTATCCGTATCAAAATATTTATTG
>JBJEGL010000323.1:0-12764 GCA_051875035.1 Candidatus Gastranaerophilaceae bacterium
TCCTAGTAAGGACTGGGAATGCTATTGCGGAAAGTATAAAAGAGTTCGTCACAAGGGTATTATATGTGAACGATGCGGTGTAGAAGTTACTGATTCAAAAGTAAGACGCCACAGAATGGGGCATATTAAATTGGCAGCCCCTGTCAGCCATATATGGTTTTTAAAAGGTATTCCGAGTTATCTTGGTTTATTATTGGATATGACACTTAAAGATTTGGAACAGGTAATATATTTCAACAGCTATGTTGTAATTGATCCTGCAGACAGCGAATATAAGAAGTTCCAATTATTATCCGAAGATGAATATGAAGAATACATAATGGAACACGAAGAAAGTGCTTTAAAAGTAGGCATTGGTGCTGAAGCTATTAAAGAATTATTAAGTGAAATAAATCTTGAAGAATCAGTTGCTAAAATTCGTGAAGAATTACAAACATCAGGCGGTTCAGTTCAAAGAAAAGCAAAACTTATCAAGAGATTAAGATTAATGGAATCTTTGATAGCAAGTAATACCGATCCAACTTGGCTTGTTATGGATGTATTACCGGTAACTCCTCCGGACTTAAGACCTATGGTCCAATTAGACGGCGGAAGATTTGCAACATCTGATTTGAATGATTTGTACAGACGTGTTATTAATAGAAATAACCGTTTACAGAGACTTCTTGAAATGGGAGCACCGGAAATCATTGTAAGAAACGAAAAACGTATGCTTCAAGAAGCTGTTGACGCACTTATTGACAACGGCAGAAGAGGAAGAACTGTTGTCGGACCTAATAACAGACCTTTGAAATCATTAAGCAACATTATTGAAGGTAAACAAGGTCGTTTCAGACAAAACCTTTTGGGTAAACGTGTTGACTATTCAGGTCGTTCCGTAATTGTTGTAGGACCTCAATTAAGTCTCAACCAATGCGGTTTACCTAAAGAAATGGCAATTGAACTTTTCAAGCCTTTCGTAGTTAATAAACTTATTGAAAGAGGACACGTTCAAAATATAAAATCAGCTAAAAAGAAAATTGAACGTTCAGATCCGGTCATTTGGGATATTTTGGAAGAAGTAATTGACGGACATCCGGTTATGTTAAACCGAGCTCCAACACTTCACAGACTCGGTATTCAAGCATTTGAACCAAAACTTGTTGAAGGTAGAGCAATTCAACTTCATCCGCTTGTATGTACAGCGTTCAATGCCGACTTCGACGGTGACCAAATGGCTGTTCACGTACCTTTGTCAATTGAAGCACAAGCAGAAGCAAGAATGTTAATGTTAGCAACAAACAACATTTTGGCTCCTGCAACAGGTAAACCGATTATCACTCCTTCTCAAGATATGGTCATGGGTGTATATTATTTGACTTTGATGAGGGATGATGTTTCGGATTCACTGCATTACTTCTATAACTATGATGACGCAATTTCAGCATACGACTGCGGTGTTATCAAGTTACACGAAAAGATTGTAGTTCGTGATGAAAATAATAAGAGATTTGAAACGACTGTCGGAAGAATTATCTTCAATGAAACAATCAGAAAATCTCTTTTGTCCTCGTAGTTTAAATTAAGGTGATAAAAATGGATACTTTAAAAAATAAAAATATAAAGAAGAACGTCGAGTTCATTAACGAGCAGATGAACAAAAAATCTCTTGCAAATTTGCTTGCACAAATGTATCTCGAATGGGGCGGGGCAAAGACGGCAGATCTTGCAAACAACATCAAAAACCTTGGTTACAATTATGCAACTAAGGCAGGTGTAACAATTTCAATTGCCGATCTTTCAGTTCCTCCTATCAAGAAAGAGCTTCTTGATGATGCGGAAGCTGAAATCGCAAAATCTACTCACAGATATTTAAAAGGTGAAATTACCGAAGTTGAAAGATATACAAAGGTTATCGATACATGGTCCGAAACTACCGCAAAACTTACGGAAAATGTCGTTTCAAATTTTGACAGATTAAATTCGGTTTATATGATGGCCTTCTCCGGAGCAAGAGGTAACTTATCACAGGTTTCACAGCTTGTTGGTATGAGAGGTTTGATGGCTGATGCACAGGGTCAAATTATCGACTTGCCTATTAAGTCTAACTTTAAAGAAGGCTTAAGCGTAACTGAATATATTATTTCAAGTTACGGTGCAAGAAAAGGTCTTGTAGATACAGCGTTAAAAACAGCTGACTCAGGATACTTAACAAGACGTCTTGTTGATGTTGCTCAAGATGTTATCGTTCGTGACATAGATTGCGGCACTGAAAAATATATAAATATGAAAGCAATAACAGATGGCGAAAAAATTGTTGTTCCTTTAATTGACAGACTTTTAGGAAGAACAGTTGCTCAGGATATCGTCGATGAACAAGGAAATGTACTTGTAGAAAAAAATACAACATTGACTCGTTATGATGTTAAGAAAATAGCTCATCTCAATTTGAAAGAATTAAAAATGCGTTCACCTTTAACTTGTGAACTTGAATACGGAATATGTCAAAAGTGCTATGGTTGGGCAATGACGACACAAAAAACTGTTGACGTCGGTGAAGCAATCGGTATTATTGCAGCTCAATCAATCGGTGAACCAGGAACTCAGCTTACAATGAGAACATTCCACACCGGTGGTGCTGTTGCCGTCAAAGGTGCAATGAAACATGTTGAAGCAAGCGACGATGGTGAAATTATTTCAGATATAAGAACAAAGAACGAAAGAACCAGACACGGTGATGAAGTTGTTGTAACAATTACTGAAGGTGATATTGAACTTAAAACTGAAAAAAGAACTTATAAATATCATATTCCGGGTCACGCAAAATTGCTTGTTGCAAAAGGTGACAAAGTAAAAAAAGGACAACTTCTTGCTGAATATGCTCCTCAGAGTGTTACGGATAGTAATACTTTAACGGAAAAAGCAACAAAAGATATTACGTCAGACTTATCCGGTGAAATCAGATTTGAAGATTTCGTTGCTGATGAAAAGAAAGACAGACAGGGTAACGTTTCAAGAACCGCAAATAAAAACGGTATAATATGGGTATTAGGCGGTGACGTTTATAACCTTCCGGGCGGTTCAAAGATTTTAGTTGAAGATAAACAAAAAATTAAAACCGGTGAAAAACTTGCCGAAATTAATATTTCATCCGAACACGGCGGAGAAGTCCGAGTAAACGACTCATTGCAAGTTGAAGAAGTAAAATTTGAAGGAAAGAAAATCAAAAAGATTGTTTCAGGTAAAGAATTAACAATTGTTATTGCATCTATTCTTCCTGCAAATGCTACTTTTGAATCTACAAAGAAAGAACAAATCTGGACAGTTGAAGAAACAGGTGAAAAATATATTGTAAAATCACCTATTGATACTGTTGTTGAAAACGGAATGATTATTGCCGAACTTATTGACAATGAGCATACTGTTTCTTCAAGCGGTGAAATTCGCTACCATGGTATTGAAGTTGATGAAAATCAAATAATTACAAAACCGGGTGAAGTCATCTTTATTCCTGATGAGATTCACCAGCTTGCGGGAAAAGATTCTTCCTTAAAAATGGTGGAAACAGGTACTTATGTTACTGCCGGTACGGAAGTAGTAAAGGATCTTTATACAAACATTGACGGTATTGTTGAAATAAAAGAGTTTAATGATACAATTCACGAAGTTGTTATTACTCCAGGTGAAATGTATACACTTTCAAGTATCAACGATTTAAAAGTTGATGAAGGTGAACTCGTTGAAGCAGGAACATTAATCGCTCCAAAAATTAAAGCAAAAGAATTATCTATAGTTACTATTATGGATTCCGAAAGTGATAGTCTTGATTTGGATGATTCTTCGGAAGATGTTGATGTTCCGACACTTGATGAAGAAACAATGTCTAATAAGCCTATTCAGATTTTGGTTCGTCCTGTTCAAAAATTTGAAATTCAACCAAAAGATGTTTCCATTAAATTTGATTCAACAGATGAGTTAATTGATATTGTTCCTGTTACTCAATTGCAATACAAAGATGGTCAAAGAGTTCGCAACTACGATGGGGCTGCACTCACAAGAACAAGTTTAGTATTGCAAATGCAGGGTTATCTCGGACACTTAAAAGGTATGGTTGAACTTGACAAAAATAACAACCTCAAAGTCGTTGTTTTGGAAACTTTAATCATAAGACGTGAACTTGAAGGTCAAGTAAAAACAATGCAATCAATGCAAACAGAACTTTTGGTTGAAAACGGTCAGATTATTGATTCAAAAACACCTGTTGCAAAAACAAGAGTTCTTGCAATCAATGAAGGTGTTGTAAGTCTGAATACAGAAAATGATGATGTAAGACGTTTACTTTTAGTTTCCGATAATTATGAAAAAACAATTCCTGTTAAAAAAGCATCTGTTAAAAAGGATCAATTCGTTAAAATGGATGCTCAAATCGGCGAAGACGGTGAAATTACCGATGTATCAGGTCTGGTTGTCGGAGTATCAAAAGACAGTGTAACAATAAGAAAGGGTCGTCCTTACTTAATCAGTCCCGGTACAATGCTTCAAGTCGGAAACGGTGCTTTGGTACTTAGAGGCGATATGCTCGCTACTTTAGTCTTTGAAAGACAAAAAACAGGTGATATTGTTCAAGGTTTACCAAGGGTTGAAGAACTTTTAGAAGCAAGAAAACCCAAAGATTCCGCTATTGTTGCTGAATTTGAAGGTACAGCTGAAATCGTTATTGAAGATGAAGTTCCTTCATTATTCATTATTAATGAAACAGGCAGACACGAAATTAAATATCCGATTGATGCAACTATTGTTGTAAATAACGGACAAAAAATTAATGTCGGTCAAGCTTTAACCAGTGGTCCTATGAATCCGCACGATATCATAAGATTAAACGGTATTGAAGCAGCTCAACAATATCTTGTTGATGAAGTTCAAAGAGTATATCGTTCTCAAGGTGTTGAAATTGCGGACAAACACGTTGAAGTTATTGTAAGACAAATGACAAAGAAAGTTAAAGTTCTTGAATCAGGCGATACAAAACTTCTTCCGGGTGAATTCCTTGAATTGAAAGAAATAGAAGCTGAAAACAAAGCTGTTGAAGAAGCAGGCGGACAACCTGCGGTATTTGAATCAGTATTGTTAGGTATTACAAAAGCCTCATTAAATACTGAAAGCTTTATATCTGCAGCTTCATTCCAAGAAACGACAAGAATTCTTACTGAAGTTGCGGTTGATGGTAAGAAAGATATGCTCAGAGGATTGAAAGAAAACGTAATCATCGGTCGTTTAATTCCTGCCGGTACCGGTTTCTATCATCTTACACATGCTTCGGAAGAAAAGGATATTGAAGCACAAAAAAGAGCAGCACAGAAAAACAACGTTCGTAAGCCTTCCGCTATTTTGGAAGAAATCGAGGGTATGTTCGGTGCACCCGACTTTACTATTGATGAA
Organism: Candidatus Gastranaerophilaceae bacterium; assembly: GCA_051875035.1. GTDB lineage: Bacteria > Cyanobacteriota > Vampirovibrionia > Gastranaerophilales > Gastranaerophilaceae > RUG841. The sequence goes on from JBJEGL010000323.1 coordinate 5,419, forward strand.
TAAATCGATTGGGGCGGCAAAATATAGTTGCCGCCTTTTTTAATAGGAATAACGAAAGGAGTTCTCTATGAAAAAAATATTTATTATATTCACAGCTATCTTTATGGCAGCTTTGCCAACTACTGTTAATGCAGCTACCGCCGAACAAGTCAAAGCTTTTTTTAATTCATACATATCTGCAGCAAATAACTTTGAAGAAAATGTTTTTCAAAAATACTATATTAAAAATCCTACTATTATCCGTGTTGTAGAAAAAAAAGACGGAACTAAACAATCTGTTAACGTTCCTTTAAAAATATATCTTGACGAAGCTGCAAAAGGCAGAAAAATCGGAAAAATTATGGGTTATAAAAATAATTATACTAATATCTCTGTTACGCCTAATAACGGTGATTTTAAAGTTAGTGCAACAAGAAATCCTTCGCCAGGCGGTCATTATCCTGCTTATTTCATCATAGGCGAAGATAACAACGGTAATCTAAAAATTAAAGTAGAATCAATGAACACTCCCCGTCAAGAATTTTTGAAAAAGTAATTTGAAGGTCGTTTTATCCGACCTTTAAAGTTTTATAAAATTTTATCCGATAATATATCTATGTATGATAAAGAATTCTATGAAAAATATGCAAAAGCGTCCTTAGAGTTTTTTTATAAAGAAAAACTCCAAAATTTTATTAATACAGAATGCCCGGATTTACAAAATGAAAAAGACAATGTCGGAATAGAAGTAACAAGAGGTATTTCTGAATATGTCGGTAAAATATCAAGGCTTGAAAATGAATGTATGGAAAAAAATTTGCCTCTTGAACAAAAATTTTCCAGAGCAAACAGAATGTTTAGAAAAAATTTTTTAGGTGTAATTCATGAAAGTGGAGCATTTGTAATTGCTGACCCTCAAAATGGTGAAGATTCCTATGAATTACACATTCGGGAAATTGTTGAAAAAATAAAAATAAAAAGCGACAAATTTCATAAATTATATAAAAAATATAATTTGAATTGCCTCTATATATTTTCGGAATATCCCTTTAAATCTAAACAAATATGGGTGCTTGCAGACTTAATGAATGCAGAAAACTTAATCACATACGATATATATTTTATTAATGCTTTAGATAGAATATATATTATTAATTCTAAGGATAATTTTAATTTTTCAAAATATAAATTCTCCGCCGCAGATTTATGCAAATTCACTGACTATGCTGCCGCAAAATAAAATTTCGTAAAAAACTAATAAAATTTTTACTATTTAGCAAGTATAGCTATTTTGTTTTCTAAACAGTAATCTAATAATGCTTTTTGCTCTTTCCTTATCAAAGCAGTAATATTTGGTATTTTTAAATTTTCAGATATTTCAATAGCTACTCTGTATATTTTATCGGCCTTTGTCGCAAATTCCGATTTTTTCTCACTTTGCAACATAGATTGCTCCAAAAATTTTGTATATGTTCTGTACAACTCAATTTGTGCCAAATCCAAACCAAATTGTTTTGCAGTTAACATTGCTTTTTCAAGATACATCTTTGTTGCACCTATATCACCTTTTACAAGATTTATTTCCGCAATCAATTTTTGCAAATATATAGCAGCATGATATTGTGAAAATTTAGGATTTTGTGCAACCTCAAGAGCTTTCATTGCTATATGTTCCGCACTTTCCGAACCTTCAAGTGCAAGCGTACTTTTTGCAATAAACAACCAAGAAATAAGAGCACCCGTTACAGTTTTGATTTTTGCAAAATATGTCAACTCATCATTAAATATAATATTTGATTTTTCCCAATTTCCTGAACGATATATCATCCAAGCAAACATCATTTTAAATATATGTTTACCAAATACATCATTATTGTCATTTGAATATTTCGCAAAATCATATAACAAATCCTTTAAATTTTCTGTCGTTTCCGAGAAAATTAAATTCATAGCATAAATTAAATTTCTACGAACAATATAATCTGTTTTATTATATTCCTCAATTTGCTCAGTTTCTTTAAGAACTATTGCTGATTCCGGAATTCTTCCCACAACCGTCAAGGCAAAAGCCTTCGACAAATTCAATCTTACAGTATATTCCGGTTTTTCCAAATTATTCATACGAATAATTTCTGCCGTATTTTCTGCAATTTCAACAGCTTTAGAATTGCCTTGAAGTGCGTATAAATTTACCAAGTTCACTGACGAATCAAACCATGCCGTAAATAATGTCTGAATTAATTCATCATCATTTTGCTGAGACAAAGCTTCTTCAAGTATAGGTAAAACATCATTGTTAGCAATGTTTATACCTTCTTCGCAATTACCCGTATTAAACAGTGCATGTAATTTCTTTGATTTTATGATAGCTTTATCTAAATCTGAAAGACCGGAATTTGGTGAATCAAGTATTAAATCTACTGTTTCTATAACTCCGTTATAATCGGAAATTAAATAGCAAGATTTAATAAGATAACTGCTTAAATCTACAACTTTAACATAATTCCCGGAATTTTTTGCAGCAATTATTGGTGCTGTCAAATATTCAGTCGTTTTTTGAGGGTTAGTAAGATAAGAAAGTTTACAGAATTTCTCCATTATATCTATCTGCTCATCGGTGATTTCAGTATCCTCAACTTTATATCCCGAATATATTAAAATCTCCTCAAGTGCCGTTGAATATAATTCTGCATCACCAAAATATGCACATACTGCAGATACTTCCTTCCAAGATTGTATTACAATGTCCGTTTCATCAAGATACTTTGCAATAAAAGCTTTCAATGTAGGATTGGACAGTGCATATTGACCGAAAACATAATATACTTTCTTGCAAATTGCTTTAAAATTCGTATCCTTTTGTGCAACTTCAAAAATTTCTGACCATATTACGAGATTTCTAAATGAATATTCGTAATCAGATGCAGGTTGTATAAACATTAAATCCGTTAACTTTTGCAAAAGTTCTCCAGCTTGTTGCTCCGTCTTACCAACAACTGCCGCAAAAGCTGTTTTATCAAATTTATAACCAAGTATTGATGCTGCCAATAAAGATTCTTTCTGTTCTATAACTTGAATATTATTAAATCTCAACTGCAAAACTTCTTCAATATTATTAGGTATAAACGGTAATGGCTCTTTATCTTTATACTTAATAATACCAGCCTCTAAGTATAAATAACCGACATCAAACAAAAGTGATAAAAATTGCTCAGCAAAGAATATATTCCCTCTGCCTTTCTCATTAACGGTAAAACTTACCGTCGTCGGAACAGTCATAGTATTTGCAAAACTTTTTATAAAGTTTAATGTCTCTTCTGCACTTAAGTTATTCAAATACAAGGTTTCAAAAATATTTTGCTTCGCTAAATCTTCATCAAAATAATGTCTCGCAGATTTATTTTCTCTGTATGAAACAAATAATTTTGTCTGACTATTTATTATACCCTTCTTGATTAAATTATTAATAAATTCAAACGACAAAGAATCAATCATATCAAAATTATCAATTATAAATACCGACTTATTCTTTGATATTATTGATGATATAATCTTTTCAAGCAGTGCAATTGTCTTTGTTTTCTGTACATATATATTAGAAAAATCACCTTTTAATGAAGGATATAGGAAATTCATAAAATCTAATATTTCTTCATTTGTTAAAGTTTCAAAATTTTGCACAAAAAGCTGTCGCGTTTCTTCTCCATAAAATGATTCTATGTCTGGATGCATATCAGGAAGTGTTAATAATTTTAAAAATGAATCACGAATACATCCAAATGGAGCTATTTTAATAAGTTCAGAACATTCCGATAATATCGGTATAATACCTTGTTGAGCCATCGTTTCGGTAAAAGTTCTAATTGCTGTTGTCTTTCCAATACCTTCTTCTCCGCAAACAGAAACAACTATTGTATCATTCGGAGTTTTTATTATATCAAGAAGCTGCTCTAATATTTGTTGTGTGTTATCAAAGTAAAGGATATCCTCCTCTTGTTCTTCTTCAACTATTTGTCTTGCAGGTGCATAATTTATTATTTTGAAGTTTTCTGTTCTTACAGATATATCTTTTTTATCTAACTGTTCTTCTGAATTTTGTTCATCTGCAATCGTATCAATCCCTTCAGTATTTTCCTCAATCAAAATATTATCTTGTTTTGTTGTTTGTTCCGGCTCCTCAAGATTTAACTCACTGTCGGAATACTCTTGAATTTCGTTAACTGAATATTCATCGTATATGGTTTCTTCCGTATCCTGACTTTGTACAGGTTCATCAAAATTATTTTCCAAAATTGATAAATCGCCATCTTGTATCAACAAATCCGATTCGTTTTCCTGAATAGATAAATCAAAATCATTTTCAGGAATATCATTATTTTCTTTGGGAGAAATTGAAGATTTAGTTTGTTCAGGCAAAATATTATCATTATGCAATAAATCATTATTATGAGAAATTTTTGCAGCCAAGTCTTCTTTGCTTTTTATCGGTTTTTTTTCTATCTTTAAAATTTGCTCATCAAAAGAAGCATGACATTTTCTGCATACTTTTGCATTAGGCAAATTAACACTATTACATGCTTTACAATATTTTAATAGCATATTGCCACATTTTTCGCAAAACTCTGCACCAAAACTATTTGCCGTGTTACAAACAGGACAAACTGCTTTCAATCTCATATTGCAATGGGGACACCTTATATCATCTTCCCCTACTGCTTCTTTACATTTTGGGCAATAACATTCTGACATAAAATTTTTATTTTAGGCCTTTAATTGGACTTTAATTAACTTGGAAAGTTCAATTAATCTTTTACTAACTTCCGACTGCGATATATTTAATTCTTTGGCAATTTCTTTTTGCTTAAGCCCCTTTACATAACGAGCTTCATACAAATCAAGATAACATTTTTTGGGATCTTCACTATGAACAAGACACACCGCATCAACAATTTTTTGAAGCAATTCCTTTTTTATTATATTTTCTTCAAAGTTGACCCTCGGATCTTCTATTTCATAGATGAATTCCTGGGGCAACTTCTTATTATCGGTGGTTTGTTTTGTTTCTTCAAGCGGAATTTCTTTCGTTCTGACATAACCAGAAGATGTCTTTTTTAACCGTCCGGAGTCCTTCAACACTCCAATAATAGATGTATTTACTACTTTTTGAATGTAACTTTCTATTTTTTGAATTGATGAAGACGAGTTAAAAATTATGTACGACTTTTGATAAGCTTCATTACAAAAATCTTCAAGTAAATCTTCATTACCTTCAAATTTTACATTTGCTTTCACAAATTTTTCTATTAGTTGTCTTTGTTCTTCTATTTGCAATCCCATTATTAACTGTTTCTCTTAAATGTTCTATTATGGAAATAATAGCACAAATCATTAATATTTGTAAAATATTTAAAATAATACAGTCAATGACATTACAATATTTCTTGCTCCTGTGGCTTGTTCATTAGCATTTATGGTTTCTTCAGATAATTTAAGTGCAGGAGATGAGCATACAACATCTTTAACACTTTGTAATACTATTGAATCAACTTCTTCCGAACCACTTGATTTCACCATGACAAAATCTTGAACTTGACCGTCTTCAGCAAGTTTAATTTGAACTTTTGCCTTGTTTTCAGGAACATTTACTTTTAGATTTCTAATGTTATCATTTAACATTGATTGAATTTTCTTTCCTGTTTCCTGTAAATATGGTCTTATTTGTGCATCATTAACTATTGCAGAATTAACACCCCAAGAAAGTTTTCTAATCAACATTGATGATGGTTTATCTGAAAAAGCATTGGTTACGGCTTTATTCATGTCTTCTGTCATTGCATTTTCTGTTCCGGCTTTTGGAGTGAAAGGAGTTGCATTACTTTCAGGAATAGAAAGTCCTTCTTCTTCATTATTTTCTACGTTACTTTCTCCTTCAGAATTTTCTCCACCGTAAGACTGCTCGCCATTTTCACCATTTTCGCCATTTTCGCCATTTTGATAATCTTCAGGATTTCCTCCGGGATTATTCATATCACCGTTATTTTCGGCATAAGTTTGTGTTGTTTGGGTATCATTTGCACTGTTAGACATTGCCATTTTTGTCGCAAAGCCTATACCTGCAAAAATTATTACCGCACCAATAATTGCAGAAATTATTATTATTTTCTTTTTATTAGCCGACTTTCGTTCTTCGTCTTCTTCTTCATCTTCTTCATATTCTTCATCTTCTGCATATTCCTCTTCTTCGGAATATTCTTCATCGTTTGAATATTCCGAATTTTCCTCATATTCGAATTCATCCTCATATTCGGACTCTTCAGGCTCAATATTCTCAGAAATATTTTCATTGGAACTTAATGCCATATTCGGATTCATTGCTTGTTGTTGATATTCTTCATCTTCTGCATATTCATCATTTACAGAATTTGCCATATCGGAATTTTCATATATATCATCTGTTTCATTTGTATTATATTGAGTTTCATCCATAGTTGGATAAATAGCAGGAGTTGAGGTCTCTTCTTCATCCTTAACAAGTATTTCTTCGTTATTATTGTCTAAAGATACGTTTGCATTATGAATTGGTTTTGTTTCTTGCGATTCATCTTCATCTATAATAACAATATCATTATCTTCATCTTTGTCTTGAATAGGTAATTTGTTAAAGTACGAAGCACCTGCAGGACGCACAAATTCTACATCCATATTTTGATTTTTTTCTGCATTAGACTCATCATCAAGAATAATAAGGTCGTCAGAATTATTATCTCCAAACTCCTTTGGTTCAGCAACGGAAGATTTATCCTCAATCTCAAATTGAAAATTATCATCATCTTTTTTTGAATCCAAGGCAACATTATTATCAGTTTGTGTAGTGTCTTCTCCATCGTAATAAAGCAAATCATTATTTTCAGCAGGGTTTTCAGATATATTCTCTTCTAAACTCAATAACGACGCATCCTGTTCTTCGGGCATTGAAAAAATATCATCATAATCATTTTCAACCGATAAATCTGTATCATCTTCTTCAAATGCAAGTAAATCTTTTTTATCGGAACCATTATCTTCGTTGCATAATATATCTTCCTCTTCCAAAGGAAGCAAATCTAAATCTTTCCCTGAATCATCAACGTCAATTACTGATTCGAGAGTATCAACATCTAAATCACCGTGTGTATTTTCTTCCTGCTTTTCTTCCGTTGTATCCTCAAAAGCAGGAAGCGATAAATCATCAGCATTTAAAAGATTATCTTCGTCTTTTTCCTCAGTTATTTCACTAACATAATCGTCACTATCAAGTAAAAGAAAATCTTCATCTTTGATATCGTCTATGTCAACAATATCATCGTTTTCGGCTATTTCTTTTTCTT
>JBJEGL010000323.1:12864-18185 GCA_051875035.1 Candidatus Gastranaerophilaceae bacterium
TTCGTCTTTGATATCGTCTATGTCAACAATATCATCGTTTTCGGCTATTTCTTTTAAATTATTTTTATCTAAAGAATTTGTCATATTTGAAACGAAAAAATCATCGTCACTCACATCACTCACTTTAAAGCCATTTGCTGGAACATCAGATTTTTCTGCCGTATCATCATCGAGAACAATAATATTCTCCCCGCCTGTTTTATTTTCTATCGTATTTGAAACGAAAAAATCATCATCACTCACATTACTAAAGTCAAGAGTATCATCCGAGTCATCTTCAATTGTTTCAGCATTAACGGCATCATCAAGAATTAATACATCATTATCATTTGAACTTTTATTCAAATCGGACGATACAACAAAATCATCGTCATTCATCTCTGACATTGAAGCAGGTACGTCGTTGATATTATTATCAATGAAATCAGCAACCACAGAATTAGAAACATCTTCCAATTGTGAATTAGTAAAGGTTTCTTCTTCGGCAGCATTCATTACAAAATTTTCCGATTCATCAATCAAATCGACATCTTCCGCATCAAAATGCATTATATTATCTTCATTGTCGTTAAATTCAATATCTTTTTTGGCAGGGATAATTTCTTCAATATTTTCTTTGTATACTTTATCTGTATCTATTATAATCGTTTCAGATTCAATAACGGGATCGTCTTCTCCGTCTCCATTAATAATTTCCGTTACCGAAGTAGTGTTAACATCAACATTATCAGTATTTATTCCGTCAGACAAATCTTCTTGATAATATTCAGGATTAATTGTTTCTTTCTTTTCAATTATTACAGGTTCTTTTACAGGCTCTGCGTCTGTAACTTCTTTATCATTTTCAAAATCTTTAATAATATCACCAAGGACACTTCTGGGTTTTGGAGATACAATGTCTTTAAAAACTTTTTTCTGATTACCTGCTCCGTATAATACCTGTAAGGGATCTTCAATTGCCGGTCTTATATTTTTATTTGACTCTGTTTCATCATCTTCTTCATATTCATCCGGCTCTTTATCTATTTCAAGAGTAATTTCTTCAAAATTTTTATATTTTTCATCATTAACAGCAGCAGCACCTACAATATCCAAAGTATGATCATCCATAATATCGGGATATTTAGCAGAATTTTTTGCAATTATTTCATAATCAAAAAATTCAACAAATTTATCTCTACATTCTTGACACTCAATAAGATGGGCAACAAGACGTTTTTTGTTATTTTCATTTAATGTACCATCAACATAGTTAATAAAATAAGGTGCAAAGGCTGTGTGTGATTTATCTGTTAAATTTATTGTTTTAGGATTATTCAGCAGTTTTTCAAGTTCATTAAGCGGAAGCAAATTAGTTGTTTCCATAATGTAATATTTATCATTTTGATTATTCTTATCAAGATTTGAACTGTTAATACAGCCGAAAAATCTTACATTTTTATCTCTATACTCAGCAACTACATAAATATCAGGAACAATATCGTATTCAAAATGAATTTTCGGAATAAGGATAAACTTTTCATTTACGACAGGCAAAACATCTACAAATCTTCCGTTGTAATGAAGGTCTGTAAATTCAAATTCTTCATTTAACGGTAAAATTTTATATAAATTCTTAGATATATCAACTTTGTACCCCTCAGAATCAAGGGCATCAGCAAGTACATCAAGGCATAATAATGCTTTAAAAGCTCTTTTCCTTGATTGTTCATCATTAATATTTGAACAAATTTGCTTTACTGCTTGAAAACCTTGCTCTGAAATTTTGTATTCCGAATTTGTTTGAAGTGCCATTTTTTTATCCCTAATTATGTATCTGATTAAGAGAAGGCATTTAAGATTTTTTTATTCCAAAAAACGTATAATTGTAAAGTTATTGTTACAAAATCAGAGATATTATTTATTGAAATGGGCATAAGAACCCATAAAAATAAGTTTATTCGTAATACTTGTTATTTCATTAACAGCTGTCGAAATATTTTTGTCCGTAATATGACCATCCAAATCAACACAGAAATTATATTCACCCATTTTCTTTTTTGAAGGTCGTGATTCAATATAGATTAGATTGATGTTATGTTTATGGAATACATTTAACACTTTTACAAGTGAGCCGGGTTCATTTTTTACGGCAAAAAACAAGTTTGTCTTGTCCATGCCAGTAGCATCTGGTATATGTCTTGAAAGCAAAATAAATCTTGTTTCGTTATCTTTCTCATCGTTAATTTGTTCTGCGAGAATGTTCAAATTAAAAATCTCTGCAGCATTTTTACTTGCAATTGCAGCAAATTCAGAGCCTTTTTCTTTTGCGAATTTTGCAGCAGCACTTGTTGAAAAAGTTTCAGTTACATCGCAATTTTTAAGATTTTCGCAAAGGTATCCTGAACACTGTCCTAAAGCTTGAGGATGCGAGAGAATATGCTTAACTTCAGAAATATCAGATGCGGAGGACATTAAGCAATGACTTATCGGGATGATTGTTTCTGCTGAAATTTTAACACTCTCATCTTTAATTTTTATCAAATTGTCTATCGTTTCTCTAACAATACCTTCTATAGAATTTTCTATCGGCAAGACAGCAATTGAATTTTTATCCTTGTCAACCGCCCTTATAATAGCCGTTATAGGAGTCATTGGGATAATATTTTCCGCAATAATATTATATTTTTTAACAAAATTACGCATTGCCAAACCGGCATACGTACCTTCGGGTCCTAAATAATATAAGTTTTTTACCTTTAAAATATTCATTTGTTATACTTTGTAAATCTCTATGATAGAATTAATTTTATCATAGCATTGAATTTTTAAAAAGGATAAATTATGGAAAAAATAAAATTCGGAACAGATGGTTGGAGAGCAATAATTGATAAGGATTTTGACGATTTAAACGTTAAAAGAGCTTCTAAAGCAATAGCAAAATATGTTTTTGACAATTTTGGTCTTGACAAAAAAATTCTGATAGGCTTTGACCCGAGAAGGAAAGCGGATTATTTTGCAAAACTTGCAGCAAATGAATTTAAAAATGCAGGTTTTAAAGTATTTTTAAGCGAAAAAGTTGTTCCGACACCCGTTCTTGCATATTCAGCAAAATTTCAAAATGCTTGTGCCATTATGTTCACAGCTTCTCACAATCCTCCCGAATATCTCGGAATGAAATTTATTCCCGATTATGCAGGCCCTGCAACTAATGAAATTACAGCAGAAATTGTTTCTAATCTTGATAAAGATTTACCCGAGCAAATTTGCGGGAACATTGTCCTTTTTGATTTTTCAACAGACTATATTAACCACATCGAAAAACTTATAGATTTTGAAAAAATCACAAAATCAGGTATCAAAGTCAATTATGATGCATTATATGGTGCAGATGGAGAAATTTTAACAACTTTGTTTAAGAAACACAATATTCAATGTGATGCGGAAAATCTTGAATATGACCCGAATTTCGGAGGAAAACTTCCTGAACCTGTCGAAAAATTCTTGACCGAACTAAAAGAAAAATGTAAAAAGACAGGAAACATTGGCTTCAGCAATGACGGTGACGGAGATAGATTTGCCCTTGTTGATGAAAACGGTCTTTTCGTTTCCGCAAACGAAGTTATTGCAATACTTTTAAAACATTTAAAGGTATTCAAACATTTTGAAGGAAAGCTTGCAAAAACAGTTGCAGGAAGCTTAATGCTTGATATTTACGCAAAAAAGAACAATGTTGAAGTAGTTGAAACCCCCGTAGGATTTAAATGGGTAGGTAAAGCTATGCGGGAACACGATATTATAATCGGAGGAGAAGAATCAGGAGGTTTAAGTATAAAGGGACACATTCCGGAAAAAGATGGAATAATCGCAAATCTTTTAATTACAGAAGCTGTTGCATACAGCGGCAAATCAGTTGCGGAACTTAGAGCTGATATAGTTAAAGAAGCAGGCTGTACCTTTATAAACAAAAGGAATGACTTGAAACTTGAAAATGAAGAACTTGCAAAATCAGCATTAGAAACATTTAAAACCGTTTCTGATATAGGAAAATTCAAGGTAATCAGAAAAAATGATGCAGACGGAATTAAACTTTATTTAAACGACAATATTTCGAGTGTTTTGGTAAGAAAAAGCGGCACAGAACCTCTTTTAAGAATATATTGCGAATCAGATTCGGAAGAAAAAATTCAAAATATATTTTCAGCAATAAATAATTTACTCAAATAAATATAAATCGGTAACAAAAATGAAAATTGAAAAATTTAAAATTGAAGAATGGATGAATGCATACGAACATCTTGCAAAATATGACATGACAACGACTTGTATAAATTCATTTTCTCTTAAAGATTTTTTCAATTTTACCGGAAAAGATTTGAATGAAATTATACAAAAACCTCTTGACTACGGAGATATAACAGGTTCTTTGAGATTAAAATCAAATGCGGCAAATTTATACGAAAATAAAACCGCTGATAATATATCCGTAACATTGGGTGCAATCGGTGCTAATTCACTTGTTTTCTTAAGTTTGCTTGAACGATATGACGAAATTGTTTCCATCATTCCGTCATATCAGCAGCATTATTCTATTCCCGAACAATTAGGAGCAAAAGTAAAATTTGTAAGACTTAAACCAGAATTAAACTGGCATATTAATTTTGAAGAATTGGAACAAACAGTCACACCAAAGACAAAAATTATTGTATTGGCAAACCCTAACAACCCCACAGGTGCAGTTCTTTCTGATGCGGAACTCACCAAAATAGCAAATATTGCACAAAAAAACAATGCCTACATTTTATGTGATGAAGTATACAGATTTTTAGACCATACTCATACAAACAATTATAAAAAATCAATTGCAGATATTTATGAAAAAGGAATTTCAACATATTCAATGTCAAAAACTTTTTCTCTTGCAGGAATCAGAATAGGTTTTGTATGTGCAAACGAAAAAATAATTAAAGAAATTAATCATCAAAGACAGTATAACACTATTAGTATCAGTGCTGTAGATGATTATATTGCTTGTATTGCACTCGAAAATAAAGAAAAAATCATAGCAAGAAATAAACAGATTATTTTAGAAGGTAAAAACATTTTGACTAATTGGATAAAAAATGAGCCAAGATTAAATATATCAAACCTTGAAGCAGGCACAACAGCCTTTATAGCTTACGACGACGCAAGAAACTCCTTTGATTTTTGCCTTGACTTATTCAATGACACGGGGGTTTTACTTCTCCCTGGAGATACAATGGAGTTTTCAAAACATTTCAGACTGGGTTTTTGCGGGCAAAAAGAGAACTTTAGAGAAGGTCTTGAAAAATTTTCTTCAT
>JBJEGL010000324.1:0-4756 GCA_051875035.1 Candidatus Gastranaerophilaceae bacterium
CTAAAAGCAAACAGTTATAAGCTTTTTGAACTCTGTCCCAACGATTATCCCTGTCCATAGCGTAATAACGACCGCTTACAGTTGCAATCTGCGGTAAATTATGTGATTTTAATTTGTTTTCTATTCTTTCCAAAAAAGTTTTAGCACTTTTAGGCGGTGTATCTCTGCCATCCAAAAAAGCATGTACATAAACTTTTTTAAGTCCTTCTTTTGCAGCAAGGTCAATAAGAGCTTCAAGGTGTTCCATAGCACTGTGAACTCCGCCGGATGAAACAAGTCCCCAGAAATGAATTGAAGAATTGTTCTCTTTTGCGTGTTTAACCGCATTCAAAAGAGCTTCATTCTTGAAAAAAGAGCCGTCTTTAACCGCATTATTAATTCTTGATAATTCTTGGTAAACAACTCTGCCTGCACCTAAATTCAAGTGTCCTACTTCGGAATTTCCCATCTGTCCGTCAGGAAGTCCTACATATTCACCGCTTGCATTAATAGTAATATTAGAAACGGTTTTCTTTAACTCATCAAGATTTGGAGTATTTGCCGTTTTTGTGGCATCTTTAGAACAGTTGCTGTTAATTCCGAAACCGTCCATTATGCATAAAAGAACTCTATTTGTCATTTATTAATCCTCTTTGGTATACTTTACACACAAATTGTAACACGTCAAAAAGAATTAACAAATGCCGTTTTTTATTACACATAACAATAAAAAACAAAACTAATCAAGTTTATTTTGGCAGTGAGGACAAATTTTTGCAGAACGCTTGATGTCCTTTCCGCAAAATTGACACACCTTATAAACCTCTCCTATTTCCGGCTCAAAATTACGTTCTTTTTCTTCATTTCTTAATACTATGTCTTTTTTAATTTTTAAATAAAAATTATAAGCGAACGCTAAAACTACAATAAAAAGTATTACATAGTATAATTTCAATTTAAAAAACAGCCATACAGCCAATATAGTAAACAACAAACAGCCTATTGGGTTTATTTGTTTTGTATAAAACATTATTGACCAACCTTTTTAGGCTTTGTTATTGAAGGAGGCTGGATATACAAAGGTTTTGCTTGTGCCCAATGAAAATCAGTATCTGTTTTTATTTTTTCACAAATTATTCTGTACAAATATTTTCCGAGTTCATAATTATCAGCTTCATAATTGACAGAATTAATATTTTTTTCCAAAAGTTTTGAATACATTGATGAATCCGTAATGATTGTAAAATCGTCAGAATTTATTAAATTTTCCAAATCATCAATATTTAAAGCATACGGAGATTTTATAACATCACCGGAATTATTGTAAATTGCTGCATAAACTTTATTTTTTCTGGCATCTAAAAGAACTAATGATTTTTTTCTTCCCGTATTTATTCTTGCTAAAATTTCTAAAGACGGAACCGGAACAACTTTTTCTGAAGTCTGTTGTGCCGCAGTTCTTGCAATAACGGTACAAATTCTTATTCCTGTAAAGCTTCCGGGACCTTCATTTATACCAATAACATCAATATCACTAAATGTTATATTCTCTTTTTTAAATAAATCCAATAATTCGGGAATCAAATACGCACTATGATATTTTTCTCCATCCGAGCTTAAAATCTTGGAAAAAATAATATTTTCATCTTCGCCGTATGTTATATAAGTTTTATTTAAAGATGTATCAAAAGTCAATATTTTCATAATCTATGCCATTTTATTCAAAATTTCTTCTGATTTGTGTCCGATAGCTTTCATTGATATTTCTCGTTCAGTATCGCTCAAATATGAAATATTAACAATAAGCCTGTCGAACGGTAACGCTGTATCAGGAGAAAATTCCGCCCATTCAACCATTGTCAAAATTTTTCCTTCGGAATATTCTGAAAGTTCATCCGCAATTGTTGAAACTCCTTCACTCTCAAGTCTATACAAATCAAAATGATATACGGGTAAATCACCGCTTTTATACTCATTTAAAATTACAAAACTCGGACTGGTTACTTTCTGTTTTACATTCAAATGTTTACAAACCAATTTTGTAAAAGCAGTTTTTCCTGCACCTATGTCACCATGAAGACAAACAAAAGCACCTGTTTCTTTTATATTTTCAGCAAACTGTAAAGCAACTTTATCCGTATCTTCAAGATTGTTGCAACGAAATTTAAGTTCTTCAGTCATCAGAACAAATCTCCGATACCAAAGGTGAACGCACCTTTGCTGTTTCCTCTGCCTACATTTGTAAGCGGATAGCCATAGTCTATACTTAACGGTCCTACACCTGGGACAAATACTTTTATACCGGCACCTGCCGCAATACCATATCCCGGTCTGTTATATATAATATCTGTTACACTTGTATTAAATAATTTACCTGCATCAACAAACAACGCAAATTTTACGTTATCAAGAAACTTCATTTGCTTTATTCTGTCCAAGAAAAATAAAGGTGTTGTCAATTCTACCGAACCCGTTACAAAAGAAGAACCTGTACCGATTGAACTCATTTTAAATCCTCTTACGGAATACGGTCCTCCGAGTCTATATGCCATAACCTCAGGAATATCGCCGTGGATTACACCTCCACCTCTTGCAGAAAAGGATAAAGCGGACTTAGTCATAACAGGTATGTATTTTTTCAAACCGCCGGTTAAAGTACCATGTGTTGTATTAAAATTTTCAAGACCTACATTTTCCGAAAATTTAATATTTGCAATAAGTCCGTCTCTCGGATTTATAATTCTGTCTCTTGTATCATAAACAAGTGAGGGTGCTAAAGAAATAAATGTTCCGCCTTGCAGTTGTTTTGCACGCTCAGTTATTGGTACACCGTGTGCAGCATACAAATAAGACATTTGCAAAGCATCCCCTTCTTTTAAATTGATATTTTCAACACCGAGTTTAAAAGAACCCGATAAATTTTTGACTCTCTTAAATTGTTTAGACGCAACTGCCTCAAGACCAAATCTTCTTTCCATGGCAAGAGGAATTTGATAACTTGCAAAATCCTGCCAGAATGCTTTATAGAGCATAGAAACATCAGTTCCCATAAACCTCGGTTCAAAGAATGTTATATCTCCTTGCAGATTAGCTCTGTTCAAAGTTGAATCGTCTGATAGTAAAACACCTGTACCTGCAAGGAAATTCAGAGAAATTCTTTGTCCTTTTCCAAGAAAATTATTTTCAACGAAACCTGCCTGTCCAAAAAATCCCGTTGCAGTATCAAGACCGCCGCCTAAACTGATAGTTGCCGTTCTTTGTTCAACAAGATTTATTGTAACATCATAATATTCCGGATTATCTTCACATCTGTCGATTGTACGGTTAACATCTTTAAATGCCTGTGTTCCGTACAATCTGATTAAATCTTCTCTGATTGTATTTTCGTTATATATTGTTCCGGGTGCAGACAAAATATTTCTGTCGATAACATAATCTTTTGTTTTTTCATTACCTTCAAATTTGATAGTATTTATCATACCTTCGGTTATATTCATATTGATACAACCGTCAGGATCGTCTTGAATATCATTTACCCTTGCTAAAATATACCCTTTTGAAGAATATAATTCTTCGACCTTTTCAACTGCTGCATTCAAAGTCGTCAAATTTTGAGGTTGATTTTCCAAAGGAGACAAAAGCTCTTCTATTTCTCCTGAAGAAACAACTGAATTGCCTGTTATCATAAATTCTGTTATTGGCTTGTTTTCTTCAACATATATTTTAAGAACAATATTATTATTTTCATCTTTTACGGGAATAGCTCGCATTCTTTCCGTAAACCAACCCGTATTGTAAATTTCGGTCAAGCCTTTTTGAATGCTTTCAGGAGAATAGACATCTCCTACTTTCATTTTCATGGCATTCATAATTTCGCTGTTTTTGATGATTTTATTGCCTTCTATTTTTACCGAAGATATAACAGGTGATTTTTTGAGTTTTTTTGTATTATTTTGTATCCCAGGAACTTCTTTTACTTCTGAAGCAGAACTATTTTGCCCATTTTCAAATATATTATATTGAGATTTATCATCCGGAACAGGCGGACGAAATTCGTCAATTGCATACGTCGGAATAACTGTCCCTAAGGCAGTGTATAATAACGATATTGCTATTTTTGATTTTATATTAATAAATTTCATACTTACCGATAATGTTTGACTCTAAAATTATATCACATCAATATTTATTTAGTATAAATTAATAAAAACCGCATTAAATAAATAAAAAAAGTTTAAGTTTTTGTAATATTTTTTTGTATTATAATTTAATTATTGATAGTAACAAAGGTATAAACAATGATTATTCCAAGTATTGATTTAATGAGCGGAAAAGCTGTACAACTTCGACAGGGTAAAGAAAAAGTTCTTGAAAAAGAAGATATAGAAAATTTAGCAAAAGAATTCGGAAAGTACGGTGAGCTTGCAGTAATAGATTTAGATGCTGCAATGGGTAAAGGTGATAACGAAAATGTCATCAGAGAAATTTGTAAAATTGCAAAATGCAGAGTAGGCGGCGGAATAAGAACGATTGAAAAGGCAAAAAGAATGCTTGCACTCGGTGCTAAAAAAATTATAATCGGAACTGCAGCAAGTGAAGAATTTCTATCAAAATTACCCAAAGATAAAGTCATGCTTGCAATAGATGCAAAAAACGGTAAAATTTCTCAAAAAGGCTGGACTGAAGAAATCGACGCAACTCCTGTTGATTTTGTAAAACGTTTTGATAATCTTTGTTCCGGATATTTATATACAATTGTTGAAAACGAAGGCATGAT
>JBJEGL010000325.1:0-4754 GCA_051875035.1 Candidatus Gastranaerophilaceae bacterium
ACAGAAGGAAAAATTTGCCTAATTGAGCTTAAACCAAGATATTTTTATTCCTATGTTTATGGTCTTGACGGACTTTTAGTTGAATATAAAGTTGATGATAAAACATATAATAATTGCGGTAAGCTTATTAAACGTAAAAAATCTATATTGTTTTAAACAAAAATTTGTGTCCGAACTATCTCTAAGAAAAACAGATTCTTTGGTACTCTCTCAGAATGACATTACCCGTCATGCTGAGGCTTTAGCCGAAGTATCTTTTAAATTTTAAAATTATGTAAAGAGATTCTTCACCCTCAAAATACTATCGGGTTCAGAATGACAATAACTTTTCCGTCATTCTGAGGACTCTGCCGCCGCAAAAAACATCCTGTGAATGTTTTTTGCAAGAGGAAGAAGTGACCGAAGAATCTCTTACAAATTAAAATACATGCAAAAAAATTCTTCACCCTATTGATGTCTTGGATTTTGCTTCACAAAAAGTCGTTACTCGTTTGGCTTTTTGCTACTTCGAGTTTGAACCTTATGGCTCATCAATCTATGTAAAATCCATAGGGTTCAGAATGACAACAATGTTTTTACTTAAAGTTGTATATAAGTTTCAAAAAATTTTTAATTTTTAGATATACAACCCGCTTTTAAAGCGGGTTTATTTTGTGTTAGGAAATCGAGGTAAATAATAATGACGATTCCTGTTTTTAACATTCCTTATCAGGATTGTTATTCTTCTGAAATAGAATTTAAAACTCAAATAAATGAAAAACACACGGGTAAAGAACAAAGATATCCTGTTTGGACTTATCCTAAAAGAACTTTTTCTTTGAAATTTGATAAAAATTTTCCGGACAGAAAACAACTGGAGGATTTTTATATTGAAGTTTCTGGAGCTTCTGGAAAGTTTAATTTTGTTTGGGAAAAATCTAAAGGTGGTAATGGAAAAACTTATCTTTGTTCGTTTGATGATGAAACATTTAAACAAAATATTTATGACTTCGGATTTTCAGAGTGTGAATTGAAATTAATTACAGTTGAAAATTCTGCGGTTGCAGAAGTTTCCGATTTCGATTTCTGGCATTCTGCACAATGTAATTATTCTATTGAATATAAAACGATTTTAGATAGCATTTTTTCTGCACAAAATAATAAAAAAACTTATTGGGATTCACCTAAACGTAAATGGACACTTACTTTTGAAAAAAATGCCAAAATAAGAAAGCAGCTCGAAGATTTTTTTATTGCCAAAAGAGGCAGATTTAGATCTTTCAATTGGACCTGGGATAAAGAAAGAGGCGGTGACGGTAATACTTATTCCGTAAGGTTTGATACAGATATTTTAAATTCCGAAGTTTTTGAATACGGTTTTGGAAAAATTACCGTTGATTTAAAAGAAGTATTTCCGACGGAAAATGCTCTTGAAGAATCGGAAAAAGATGAAATTATCCCGAGAAAACTTTTAAAAATTGAGCTTGAGGGCGGTTCTGTTTATATTTTAGACAATGAAACTCTTGAAAGTTTTACTTTTGAAGGCGAAACATATCTTGGAGCTCCAATGTCGCATGGAGAAATTAAAAATGATGATAATTCCGCCGTAAATAAACTTGATATTGAACTTTCAAATGTAAGCCTTGCAATAAGCGGTATTGTTGCAAACAGAGGAGATGTTATAACTAATTCTTTTGCGGTTTTGACACTCGTATTTTTGAATATTAATACCAATGAGTTAATAGGCGGAATGCAAAAAATTTTATATAGCGGCAGGTGTAATAATTTAAGTCTTGATTATGAAAAAGCTTCAATCAGTATAGAATCAGAACTCGGCGGATATGATAAAATCGCACCGATAATAAAATATCGCCCGACTTGTCAGGTAAGACGTTTTAAAGATTGCAGATGCGGCTATTCGGGTCAAGAAACAACTTGCGACAGAAGTTTTGCAAGGTGCAGCCAGCTTGGAAATACTCTTAATTTCAGAGGTTTTCCGAGCTGTGTTTTAGAAACGGTTATTAAAGTTTAACGGAGTTTATATGAGTGAAAAAATTGCAAAATTATTGGAACAAATAGGTAGACCGTATGAAATGTTTAATGAAGACGGTACTTATCAAGGGTGCTTTTATCCCGTGCAATTTTTGTATCCCGAAAAACCAAAATATAAGCTTCGTTCTCTGGATGATGATAAAAATTATTGGTATGGTTTTGCAAAAATTAAGGAGCATTGTTCGGAAATTTCCAAAGATACACGGTATTTGCCGGGAGATTTAATTGTTACAAGGTTCCGAGATGAACTGCATGTTGCAGTTTATTGGGAGTTTGGCAAAATTATTCATGTTTTCAGAAATCATACTCTTCAAGTCGGAAGATTAAAAATGTTTAAAGATTACAAGGTTTTTCGAGTTAAATAATTGAGGTTTTTATGGCTCTTTCTTCTTTATTTTTTTCCGCAGGTGCTAAAATATTAAAAGGTGCTTTGACTATTGCAAAAGATGTTCTTTCTGCTGCTTCAAAATCACTTTTTTCAAAATTTATATACGGCGGAATTATGATTGCCGCAAGTGCATTAACTTCACGCTCTTTGCTTTCTTCACAAAAAGGTACGGCATCGTCTCCTACTTATCAAAATTTTAAATATACTCAAACAAATCCCGATTTACCTTTGCCGATAATTTATGGTACTGTTCAAACTGCAGGTAATTTGATTTGGCAAAATGCTCAGGAAAAATTTTCTCAAAAAATAATAGCATTTGCTGAGGGTGAAATTACTGAATTTTCTGACATTAGAATTAATGATATTCCTATTTCTGAGATAAAGGGTGCTAAAGCAGAAAAATTTTACGGAACGGAAAATCAACTTATTGCTGCTGTTGCACCCGGAGCTTCGCAACTTGATAAGGCTGCGAATGTTGGTTCTTTAAAAAATGTTGCATATTTAGCTCTTACTGTTTTTAATGATGAGAAAATTACTTCTAATTATAATCTTACAACCGTTATTAAAGGTAAAAAAATTCGTGTTTACACTTCGGAAACGAATTACACGATAAAATACAGTGAAAATCCGGCGTGGGTGTTGTTTGATTTTTTAACTGCATATAACGGTTTGGGACTGGCTCTTGATGCTGATGCAAAAGTTGATGATAATTTGATTTCAACAATTTTTGATATGCAAAGTTTCCTTGAATCTGCTGCATTTTGTGATGAACTTGTAGATGGAGTTAAAAGATTTACTTTTAATATGATTTTTGATTCGCAGACAAATGCGAGAAGTTTACTTGATGAAATTTACAGAAGCTGCCGTGGCGGATTATTTTTGAAAAATGGACAGTTGCAATTTAAAATTGATAAAGCGGAACATATTTCAAAAATTTTTACGGCTGATGATATTTCAAATGAAGTATTTAAAGCTGTTCCAAGTGAAGAACTCTATGATATTTTAAAGCTCGTTTATATTTCTCCTCAGCATGAATGGCAAAAAGTTGAAGCATTTGCGGAAATTCCGGAGTATAGAAACGGTGCTCCTGTTGAAAATTCCGTATCGGTTTTTTCTTGTACAAATTTTGAACAGGCAAGCCGTTTAGCTTGGTATTATTCTAACAGTAAAGTTCTACAACCTTATTTCGGAAGCTTTGATACTGATTACAGGGCTTATGATTTAGAAGTCGGAGATGTTATTAAATTTGACAGTCTTCTTATGGGTTTAAACGGTTATAAGGCTAAAGTTACTCAAATTACGGATGACGGTGCAGGAACTTATACTATAAATTGGCAGACTTATGATGAAAGATTATATTCGGACAAAAAAGGCAGTTTAGAGCCGAGGGTTCTTGTTACTAAGCTTAATGATTTGTATAAATATCCGGAAGATGTTCGTAATTTTAATGTAGTACAAAATCAAAACAGTTTTAATTTCGTTTGGCAATTAAATGATAATCCTAATGATACGTATGAAATAAGAATAGGAAAAAGCTGGGAAGAAGGCAAAATAATTGCTTCTAATCTGAAAGCGGATAATTATTCGTGCCCTGTTGAGTCTGTCGGACTTTATTCCTTTTGGATAAAAGCTTTTAATCAATACAATTATTCACAAAATCCTGCTTCTGATATTTTATCGGTTCAAAATATTCCTCAAATGAATGTTGTTGTTAATTGGGATTTGATTGGTGAAGATAATTTGTTTATGTCAGAATCAACGCCAGATAATGGAAATTTTCAAAACTGCTATATATATCACCATGTTTTAAAACCTGTTTCTCAGATACTATGGATAAATCCTGTTGAAAAAGCTATTGAATCCGGAATAGAAAATACTTTTGAAGTTGTTTATGCGGATGATTTTCCTCAAGAATATTCTAATCTTGAAAATGAATTTGTTAACTCTCAAAATGAGGATGTTTTTGTTTTTAAATCTGACAATTTTAATATTGTTGGTTCTCCTTCCATTTCTGAAACTCGTATTGCAAGCGGTTTTAATTTTAGTAACAGAATTGCAACAACTGTAATTGATACAACAAAGAAAAATTATTGTATAAAACTTAGTAATTTTGAGTATAAAGGCGGACAAACTTTTGTTTTTGGTACACTTCATGGTGTAAATTCTTTTAGTTTTGACATTATATTTCATAACCAAAAAACAATGCTTTTCTTGAGTTCTGATGGGATTACCTGGGATATTGCAAGTCATGTTTCCGGTCATTCAACATTCACACCTAATATAAAATATGATATTAGTTTTATTCGTGAAAATGGAAATAAATATAAAGTTGTAG
>JBJEGL010000326.1:0-4699 GCA_051875035.1 Candidatus Gastranaerophilaceae bacterium
ATTAAAACCATAATGTGAGTATATTTTCATTATATGCCAAAGAATAGGTTTACCGCCTATTTCTACCATTGGTTTCGGTTTTAATTCAGTTTCTTCACTTAATCTTGTTCCAAGACCGCCTGCAAGTATTACAACTTTCATTTTTACTCCGTTTTTAAATATGCTTACTTAATGATATATAAATATTTATTGAAAATCAATCTGATGAAGAATTTATAATAAAATTATCTCAGTTAATATTTCTTTTATAATTATCTTTTTGACTTATTTTTCATACATTTTTAGCATGTCTGTTTTTATTATAAATCAAAAAATATATTTGTAAAACATAAGCATATACTGATTTGAGAGTTTGTTTTGTAATATTAATCTTACTGTAATATTCTTATCACACGTAATCATGTTTATATGGGTTTACGCAAATTAAGAAACAACATAGGGAGAAAAGTAAAAGCTTTGCGATTAGCAAAATCTTTATCGCAGGAGAAACTTGCAGAATATGTTGATATGTCAAGAGAACATATATCCTGTATTGAGCGAGGAAAAAATTTAGCGAGTATAGAAACTTTGTTTCGTTTAGCTAAATTTTTCGAAATTGACATAAAGGATTTTTTTGAGTAGCCGTTGTTGTAGCGTGTGTTAGGTAATTTTAATTTTCGCTATTTAGTTCGCTGAGAAAATTCTCTACATTTCGGAAATTTATTTCAGAGTACAATTTCTCTGTTAATTTTTCAATTTTATTTTTTGTCAAATTTGAAAAATCCAAATCTAAAAGCTTTTCAATAATTTCTGCATCAAATCCGTATTTTATAATTTTTGCAGGATTACCCGCAACTATTGAGTATGGAGGAACATCTTTCGTAACAATGCTTCCTGCTCAAAATTGCTCCTTGACTGATTTTAGATGGTCTAAATCGTTGTTTTATTGTATTATTGATTTCTCGCTGAAGTCGGTTAATGTCAATTTTTTCAAATTATTTTATAATTCTTTTTTATGAAAATATTTTTTAAAAAACTTAGCAGCCAAATCAATTTTTAGCGTTAATATTTTATGTAATATCTTTTTTTTAAAAAACTTATATTTTGTTTTCCTAATATATTGATTAAATTTCTTAAAAACTTTTTTTTCTTCATTCTTACTTTTAAAATTATTGAAAGTATTAAGTTTTTGTTTAAAATCTTCTTCGAGATTACACTGTAATACTTTATTTTTAAAACTTTCAGAAATATTATACCAATCGCAAATCCCTTTATCATTTAAATAATAAATATATCCGGAAGTACTTTGATGATATAGTTGTTTTAACATTTCAACGATTATATTAACTCTTTCATTTTCATTTAAGTTAAGCGAATTCATATGTTCAAAGAATGATTTAAAAGCTTTAAAGCGATTTTCAGGAGTAAAAAATAAGTTTCCCTTATCCGGAGAATATGTATAAGAATGTTTTATGCCGTCAAATGGAGGATGTGCCATTTTGACAAATTTTATATGAAAAATTGCACCTTTTTTGTATTCACATAACTCGGCTGCTAAAAAATCCACCATAAAAGTTTTAACTATATCTTCCGCATTTTTGTATTTTTCACAAAGATTTTTTTGATGGAAGATGTTTGCATCAAATAAAAATCCTGACGGATGTCTCGTTCCATAAGCTAAATTCTTTATGCAATCTGTTTTTGAATAGAATCTGTCCACAAAACTTATTTCATTATCATAGTCAAGATTAAAATATCCTACATAAAACTTTTCTTTTTGGAGAAGAGTAATAACCTCATCAATTTTATCAGAACAAATAAAATCTTTATCCATAAGAGGCATAATATACTCGCCATTGGCCGCAGAAAAAGCAATTAAACTATTTATATATGAGCCGTAGTTATTTTCATTTTCAATTAATCTAAAACGTTTATCTTGAATCGTTTTAAGTTTGTCTACTGCTCCATCAGTTGATTTATTGTCTGATACAATAATTTCAAAATTATTATTCTTTGTTTTTAAAAAATTTGATAACATTGTGTATAAATATTCTCCTCTGTTATATGTCGGAATACATATTGACAGAATAGGTTTATTGGTATTTTTTTGTATTGAAAAAATTGTAACTAAAATTTTGTGAGGAAATTTTTTTATTATAAATTTATCAAATTTTGTGACATTAGCTCGACTTATTTTTTCTATTTTTTGTCTGTGTAAAAATTCAGAAATTCTATAAAGATTTGAAGAAATATCTTTTTTATATAGTATTTCGTGTAAAGTTCCGAAAAATTTTTCATAATCATTTCTATTTCTTGCAGAAATATAACTGTTGCCGTGAACCCGCCAAAGAGTATCTTTATTTGGAATATAAATAATTTCTCTGCACATATTCAAAATTTGCACCCACAAATACCAATCAAGATTCGGTTTTGACGGAGAATTAAAATCCGCTTTTTCAAGATAGTCTTTTTTAACAGTCATACAGGAAAAAGTCGGAAAATAGTTATTTTTAAGAAATTCTTTTATATCAAAAGTTCCGTTTAAAAAAAGCTCTTTTTGTTTTTGAAAGTATGATTTTTGAACTTCTGAATATTTTTTTACGTATTCATCATCACCGATTAGTTCAATATCATTTACAATAATTGCCGCATTGGGATTTTGTTTAATTGCTTTTAACTTATTTTCAACAGCACAGGATTCCCATTTATCATCACTCTCCAAAAAAGCAACATAGTCGCCGCTGCATTTAGACAAACCAAGTTTTATTGTTTCGCAAAGACCTTTATTAATATTATTTTCGTGAGTAAAAAGTTTTATTCTTGAGTCTTTTTCGCAATATTGTTTAATTATTTCAACCGAATTATCTTTAGAGCCGTCATCAACTATAATCATCTCCCATTCGGGGCATCTCTGTGCTAAAACACTTTCAATTGTTTCACGAATGTATTTTTCGTAATTATAGCTTGCTGTGATTATTGATAGCATAAAATCCTCGAGTTTGAAATATTTATAATATATTACAACTGTGAAGATGATGCGTCAATAAAACTAATTTTGATTTTGTCTTATAAATGCAAAATTGAGATATACTGCAAATATTAACCATAATATGTATGGTATAAGCAAAAATGCAGCTAATTGATTTATTTCATAAAAAAAAATAGCATTTAATATTGCAAAAAACGTAAGTAGTATAGATATTATAAAGGCTATTTTAATTTTCTTAAATAAGAAAAAAATAGGCGGCCAGATAATATTACATAATAATTGCAAAGAAAAAAATAAATAAGCCTTTGTTTTTATAATTTCTGTTTGCTGCCTTATAATTAATGCTGCTGATATTATCATTAATGTATATAAAACAGACCACGCATACTTAAAAGCTATTGCGGGCGGTGTAAATTTTGGTTTGTTTAAATTTCTATAAAAATTATTGTTATACATATTTTTAGCATGACAAATTTTTTGAAATTTTGTAACAGTCTTAAAAATTGCTACTTAGGGCAATATAATCATTTTAAACACTAATTTCATTTTTAGTGTATAATAAAAAATAATAGAAAATACGATAGGTGGAAATATGGATACTTTAACAGAAAAAAAAGGAACAGTTACGCAAGTAATAGGACCTGTTATTGATGTAGAGTTTGAAAACGGAAATCTTCCCAAAATATATGATGCACTTGAATTATATAATAACAACGGTGAAAAAGTCATAGCTGAGGTTCAGCAGCATTTGGGCGAAAATAGAGTTCGCTCTGTAGCTATGTCTTCTACAGACGGTTTAAGCAGAGGAATGAAGGTTATTAATACTGAAAATCCTATTTCTATACCTGTCGGACAACCTATTTTAGGCAGAATTTTAAATGTTCTTGGTGACCCTGTTGATAATGCCGGTGATGTTGTTTCTGAAAATCGTCTTCCTATTCATAGAGATGCACCGACTTTGACGGAACAAAACACTGAAATAGAAATTTTAGAAACGGGAATTAAAGCTATTGACCTTATTCAACCATATCAAAAGGGGGGAAAAGTAGGTCTGTTTGGTGGTGCCGGTGTCGGAAAAACTGTTCTTATTCAAGAGCTGATTCACAATATTGCAATGGCTCATAACGGTGTATCAGTATTCGGCGGTGTAGGTGAAAGAACTCGTGAGGGAAACGACCTTTGGAATGAGTTTAAAGAATCCGGTGTTATTGATAAAGTTGCATTAATATACGGTCAGATGAATGAACCGCCGGGAGCAAGAATGAGGGTCGGATTATCAGCTTTGACAGCTGCTGAGTATTTCCGTGATTATTCTAAGCAAGATGTACTTTTGTTTATTGATAATATTTTTAGATTTGTCCAAGCTGGTTCCGAAGTTTCGGCTCTTCTTGGTCGTATGCCTTCGGCTGTTGGCTATCAACCTACTCTTGCAAATGAAGTCGGTGAACTACAGGAAAGAATTACTTCAACGAAAGAAGGTTCAATTACTTCAATTCAGGCTATATATGTTCCTGCAGATGACTTGACTGACCCGGCTCCGGCAACGACGTTCTCTCACCTTGATGCTTCAACGGTTCTTTCAAGACAGATTGCATCTTTGGGACTTTATCCTGCTGTTGATCCGTTAGAATCAAACAGCCGTGTTTTGGATCCTAATATTATCGGTGAAGAACACTATAATACTGCAAGAAAAGTTCTTGAAATACTGCAAAAATATAAATCAAGATACCT
>JBJEGL010000327.1:0-17810 GCA_051875035.1 Candidatus Gastranaerophilaceae bacterium
CGGGATAAGCAGTTCCGGAATTGCAAAAGTTTCCGAATCCGCTTCACCTTTATCAATCGGTAATTTTTGCGATATCCACACACTTTTAACATTAACCGGTGTTGTGATTATTTCTTTGTTAATGGTCAGTGGTGTTAAAGTTTCTATGTTAATAGGACTGATTAGCGTCACTGCTTTATCTTTAATACTTGGTTTGTCCTCTGTACCTGAAACGCTTATATCTATGCCGCCAAGTCTTGCTCCTGTATTTTTAAAAGCGGATGTTACAAGTGTTTTAAATTTTCATTCTTTACCTGTAATATTTATAATAATTGTTTTGATGTTTGTTGATACTATGGGTTCATTAATCGGTGTCTCAGCAAAAGCCGGTTTTTTAGACGAAAACGGCAACTTACCAGAAATAAAAAAAGCAATGGTAAGTGATTCTACCGCAACATTGATAGCTTCTTCAATGAGTGCAATAACCTCCGGTGTTTATTTAGAATCCTCAACAGGAGTGGCTGCGGGTGGTCGTTCTGGTTTGACCGCTGTTGTTGTCGGCGTTTTATTCCTTTCAGGATTGTTTTTGTCTCCGTTATTTTCAATGATTCCCCAATCCGCTTGTAATGCGATATTAATTATCATTGGTATTTTAATGCTTTCTGTTATAAAACAAATTAATTTTGATGATGCAACAGAAGGTATTCCTGCCGCCGTAACTATTTTCTTAATGGCTTTTTCGGCAAATGTTGGCGTTGCTGTTGCTTGCGGTTTTATTCTTTATCCTGTATTAAAGCTTTTTGCGGGTAAAAAATCACAATTAAATATTCCTGTTTGGATTTTATTCGCTGCATCTTGCCTGTTTTTTGCATTATATAAATTTTAAAAAGAACTCTTTCAATGCTTTTTATTTACATTCTTATGCCTTTGTGGTATCTTATGCGTGTTTCTACAATTGAAAGGACTTTCTTTTGAATTTTATTTTTATTTCTCCGAATTTTCCTCATACATATTGGCTTTTTTGTGACAGATTGCGACGCAATGGAGTAAACGTGCTTGGTATTGGAGATGCTCCATACGATATTTTGGAAGAACCCTTAAAAAAATCTCTTATAGAATATTATAAGGTTAATTCATTAGAAAATTATTCCGATGTTTATAATGCCGTTAAGTTTTTTACCGAAAAATACGGCAAAATTGATTGGGTTGAATCTAATAATGAATACTGGCTTGAACAAGATGCAAAATTACGTTCGGATTTCGATATTCAAACCGGTATAAATATTGATGAAATCAATAATTGGAAACATAAATCCATTATGAATAAAATATATCGTGAAGCAGGAATTCCGGTTGCTAAACAACATTATATTACTGATTTGAATAGTGCAAAAATTTTTATTAATGAAATCGGCGGATATCCTGTTATTGTGAAACCTGATGTTGGTGTTGGTGCTGCACATACCTGGAAACTTCATAATGACAAGGAACTTGAAAGATTTTTTAACGAAAAGCCTAATGTGCCTTACGTTATGGAAGAATTTATTGTTGGAAATGTATGTTCTTATGATTCGATTGTAGATTCTAAAAGTATGCCTTTATTTGAATCTATGACGGTTTGGCCCCCTTCGATTGCTGATATTGTAAATAAGGGTTTAGATTTATCATATTATACAACTACTGATATGTCGGATAAGCTCAGATTGCTTGGAAGAAAAGCTATTCAGGCTTTTAAAGTAAAAAGCCGCTTTGTACATCTTGAATTTTTTTGTTTAACTGAACCCCATAAAGGTATTGGAGAAGTTTCCGATTTTGCGGCATTGGAAGTAAACATGCGTCCTGCCGGCGGGTATACTCCGGATATGATGAATTTTGCCCATTCAACAGATGTATACCAAATTTGGCCTGATATGATAACTTATGACAGCAGAAAATTAGACGATAGCGGTAAACATAAATTCTGCGTGTATGCAAGCAGAAAGAATTTGCATAAATATTGCCATTCACACGAAGATATTTTAAGACGATACAAAAAACAAATTGTTATGTGTGAGCAAATGCCTGAATTGATGTGGGAAACGATGGGTAATCAAATGTATACGGCTTGTTTTTCAAATAAAAATGAGGTACAGGAATTTATTAAATTTGTTCATGATAAGGAGTTATAACTGTGCATGAGTGCAATCTGAGAGCATATAGCAATATTCTTAATCGAAATATGGAATATTCCGTATATGGAGATCGTGGTAAAACTTGTTTCGTTTTTCCCGAACAAGATGGTCGCTTTTATGATTTTAAAAACTTTGGAATGATTGACGTCATCAAACCTTGGATTACTTGTGGAAAAGTTAGAGTTATTTGTGTTGACGGTATTGATAAAGAAACCTGGTCAAATGACAGTGAGAACCCTCGTGAGAGAATTGAACTTCACGAACGCTGGTTTCATTATATTGTTGACGAATTATTACCTATATATTCTAAAAATGATGAAAAAGCTATGGTTACAGGATGCAGTATGGGTGGTATGCATGCAGCCAATTTTTTCTTTAGAAGACCGGATTTATTTGATACTTTATTAGCTTTAAGCGGGCTTTATAATGCTCGTTATTTTTTTAAAGACTATTTTGATAGCCTCGTCTATGACAATTCTCCTGTTAGTTTTTTACCTAATATGCAGGATAATCATCCTTGGATAAATTTATACAGAAAAAGCCGTATAATTGCTTGTGTCGGACAAGGATTGTGGGAAGATGACTTACTTTTTGGAACAAGAGAACTTGATACAATTCTTGCTCAAAAAAATATTCCTCACTGCTTTGATTATTGGGGATATGACGTTTCTCATGATTGGTACTGGTGGCAAAAACAAATGGCTTATTTTTTTGAAAAAATTTTCGGAACTGTATAGTCTTTTTCTTCAAAAATATTGCCCGTCATTCTGAAATTTGTTTAAAATTAATGGAAAATTATAGATATTTAAAACACAAAAATCTGTTTATCCTCAGTATGACAGTCTTTTGATTATTTTGAACATCTCAAAGTTGAAAAAGATTATTCGCTATTGCACAGTATGAAGCAGGCTTTATATTAAACCCCCATTTCTTATAAATCGGTTTAAAATTGAATAATTTGCATATTCTTTATTTGCTATCTATATACTCTTTAAACCTTTTTGTAATTGAAAATTTATATCCGCAGCCATCAAGGGTTTCGCCTCCATTATATACAAATTTCTGATTAATTTTAGGATATAAACGGCAGTTCAAAGAACGAAATTTGTATGCACCGCAAAGTCCGTTTTCAAGCAGTGATTTACATTTAAATAGCAGTTCCCCTTTTTCTCCCTTCCCGTTTATTTCAAAATTTTTATATCTTTTATCAAATTCTTGCATATTTAAGAATTCTTTTTCTTCACAGACTGCTCTTTTTCCAACGTAAAAAACAATATTTTTGCAGCACATACCGCATTTTTTACATTTACCCGTAACAACATATTTTGATGAAGTTACTTTTTGGAATAAAAATTTGATTATTTCAAACATTATCTAACCCAAAAATCGTATCTTGCAATGCATTTGTCGGGGCGGCGTAATTCGAAAACTTGCATAAAAAACAATCCCGAATTATTTGGAACAAAATAATCGGTATAATATTTTTTAGACTTATCTATGCTTAAATTTTGAGCATATTCCATTGAATATCCAAGCGTAGGTGTTGATGTATTTTTTTTTACTATTTCAATTTTTATAGCCTCATCTTTGAAACCGTCAGGTTTTATGATTGCATAATATACTCTTTGCCCTTTTTTAAAGTTTTGTTCAAAATATTTTGCATTATCTGCCGTTACAGGTTGAGATTTCATTAATATAAACGGTTTGCTTGAAGAACAACCGCAAAATAATACAGTTGAAATTAAAAATAATAAAAATATCAGTAATATTTTTTTCATTCTTATTCTTTTGCTTTATCTTTTTCTTCTGATGTATTCTGCTGTTCGGTTTTGTTCGTGCCTTTTATTTGTTTTTTTAAGTTAGCAATTCGTGATTTCAATGCATTTTTAACATTTTTATCCGATGTTAATTCAATAAATTTTTCATAATTTTCAATTGCTTTTTCATTTTCACTATTTTTTTCATAAGTAATAGCAAGAGCATAATATGCATATCCATATGCTTCATCAATTTCTATAACTTTTGCAAAGGCTTCAATGGCTTCTTTTCCTTTGTTAAGTTCAGAAAGACAAAGACCGGAATTAAACAATGCATCTGTATTTTTGTCGTTTAATGCCAATGCTTTATTATAATAGTCAAGAGCTTCTTGATTTTTACCCTGTTGTTTATAGCAATTACCTGTTTTAATAAGTAATGAAGGATTTTTTGCATCAATTGCTATTGCTTTTTCAAACTCTGTTTTAGCTTTTTCGTAATCTTTCGCATCATAATAACTTTCACCGAGAGAAATTAATGTAACAGCTTTATCTTCGTCTGAAACTTTATCCGAAGAAACAATTGCTTCCGCAACTTTGTTAGCATCTTCGGATTTTTTATATTTAAGTAATATTTTAGCATAATCTGCAGCAATTGTCTTATTTTCAGGGTCTATTTCTATTGCTTTTTCATAACATTCAATTGTTTTTGATCCTGAACCAAGTTTATCATATGCTTTTACCATATCAATGTAGGGTGCAGTATCGTTTTTATCTATGCTTGCTGCTTTTTCAAAATTTACAATAGCCTTTCTGAAATTCGCAGAAGCAAAATTACTTCTGCCTAAATCAAGATATGCATTGTATAAATATTTTTTAACCTTTGCATCTTCTTGTTCTTTATATAAAATCGAATATATATCAATTGCCTCTTGAAACTTACCTTGAGCATGTAATGCTAACGCTTTGTTATATCTCAATGTTTTATCCTCAGGTTTTTTGACAAGAAGTTCATCATATAATTTTACGGCTTGTTCGTAATTTTTTTGCATGTGATAACATTTAGCAAGTTCTTCTTTTATGTCGTCAGCATTTGCATCTACTGTTAAACCTTTATTCAAAATGCCAATGGCATTTTCGTATTGTTTGTCTTTTGCATATAAAATTCCGAGTTTATAATATACATCAGGATTGTTAGGATTTAATTCTATATATTTTTTGTATTCTTCAGCTGCTTTAGTATTATCTCCTGTTGCAAGAAGAGTATCTGCATATTCAATACGAATTTCAGGAGAATCAGGAGCTAAATTAACAGCTTTTGAAAAATTTTCAAGGGCCGTTTGGGCATCACCTGTTCTTTGATACGCAATTGCAAGGTTTGCAATAGATGCCGCATCATCGGGATTAACAGCAATAGCTTGTGCTAAAATATTCTTTGCTTCTTCCCAATTTGAATCTTTTATTAAAGATAGCCCGAATTGAGAGTATTCGTTAAATTGTTCCGGGTGGCTTTTGTAAACGATTTCAAACTGTTCATTGGCATTTTTAAATTCATTAAGCTCCATATACGCAGATGCTAAATTTTTTCTTGCATCAACATGTTTAGGATAGTTCAACAAGAACAAATTATAATTCTCAATAGCACCTTTGTAATCTTTTAATACAAATTGTATATTCGCAATATTCAAATAATTATATTTATATTCCGGAGCAATTTGTAGAACATGGTTATATGCAGCAAAAGCATTTTGATAATCTTTTAATTGTTGAAGAATATTGCCAATGCTAATGTACAAAAATGCATCATCAGGACGAAGTTTTGCAGCCTTTTTGTATGCAGCAAGTGCATTATTCCAGTCACCAAGTTCAGAATATAAACCGGCCATTTTAGTATAATAAAGAGCATTGTCACTTTTTAATTCTATGGCCTTTTGCAGTTGTTCAATAGCCGTTTGATATTGACCGTTCTCTTCACTTACGCATGCTTGAGAATAATAAGTTTGTGCTGTTTCGGGATGCGTTTTTGAATATGACGGATTGTCAAATATCATACTTGCATATAAAATTAGTGCTGCTGCTAAAACTCTTTTAATTGTCCTATCCTCCAAAATTATATATAAGAATTATGCAACATCACCTAAAAAAATGCAAATTTGTAAAATCTATAAACACAGCTTAAAAATTTTATTTAGAAGCATTTTTATCCATAAGCCGTATATAAGTTCTATAATTAAATTCTCCGCCTAAGAGTATAATCATGGACGAATAATACAGCCATACCATCATAATAACAAATGCCCCGATTGTTCCGAATACTCTGTTATATGTATTAAGATTGTCTAAATATAGTGAAAAACTCCAAGAACCCAGCAGCCAAAAAATGCAGAAAAATGTAGTTCCGACAACTGCTGCCTTTCTTTTTATATTTATCGGACCTTTTATATCCGGCAGAATATAATAACTAAAATATGCTGTTATGAATAATACAAAAAATGCCATCGGCCATCTGAGTATTATTATTAACCAATATGCAACATGTGATATGTTGAAAATATCTGTCGCAAGACCCATCAAAATTTTACCCAATATGATTAAGTTTACAGTGAAAAACAGAACAAAAACATTTAAAAAAACCATTAATACGGATAAAATTCTTGTATATATAAAAGGTCTTGTTTCTTCAGTCATAAATACTCTGTTTAAGCCCTTCATAATTGCTGCAATTGCATTAGAAGATAATGCGATTGTTACAATAAAACATATCACCGCCATTAATCCGCCTTGATTAAAAACAATAACTTGTTCCAAGGTACTTTTCATTAATCGAGCAACATCTCCGGGAGCAACTTGAGATAAAGCATTTATTATATGACCGCTTAACGATTTTCTTCCGAGCCACGCAAAAACAGACATTAAGAACAGTAAAAACGGGAAAAATCCTAAAATAAACATAAATGCCATTTCGGCTGCCATTCCGGGAAAGTCAGCTTTTATTATTTTTTGTATTATACTTTCAATATATTTCATAACAGGATTGTTTAACAAAGCCCCGTTTCCTCTTTTATTACTTCGAGAATTTTGTCTAATGCTATATTATATGGTTTTTTAATTGTACATCCTGCAGCACGTTCATGCCCACCACCGCCAAATTTCAATGCAATTTTACTTACATCCGCTTCCTTGCTTCTCAGACTGATTTTTGAATAACCTTCTTCGGTTTCTTTTATTATAAAGGCAATATCTACAGAATTTACCTGTCTGATAATTTCAACAATACCGTCAATATACTCATTTATTGCATTTGTCTTTTTCATATCTTCAAGAGTAATTACAGTATAACCTACTTGTCCGTTATACAAAAATTCTGATTTAGAAATTGCTAAACTTGATAATTTAATCATTGCAAGAGGTTTTGTTTCATATACACATTGATATAAAAGGCAAGGATTTAACCCTGTTTTCATAAGCTCTGCAACAGCAAGAAATGTATCAGAGGTAACATTTTCATATTTAAATCCTCCTGTATCGGTTAATATTGCAACATATAAAGAATTAGCAATATCTTTCGTTATATGCCAACCGGCACACTTTGCCATTTCATATACGACTTCTCCGGAGGAACTCAATCCGCCGCATACAAGATTTATATCTGCATAATTAGGATTCGTTTTATGATGATCAATATTTACAGTATTTTGAGCTTTATCAAAAAAAGGAATAGCTTTTGTTATTCTGTTTTTTGCGGCACAATCAACAGCAATTACTGTATCAAATTCTTCTCCTGACAATTCGGTATCAGTTTTAAATCTGTCTGCTTTCGCCAGAAATTGATATCTGTCAGGAACCCTTGTATCAACGAATACTTCTGTCGGAATGTGGTATTCATTTTCAATGAACATTAAAAGAGCTGATGTAGAACCTATACAGTCACCATCAGGATTAACATGTGTTACTATCAATATTTTTTTAGATTGTTTGATTATTGATATTATCTTTTCCGTTATATTTTTCAAGCTCAATACCTTCATATAGAATGTATAAATGTTTTTTGATATTTTACCATTTAAAAAAATATTTGCATTAGTTTGTTAATTTTTTTACATGAGATAAGGAAGTAAGTCAATGCTTTTTAACATGGGTGGTGACAAATTATATTTTTTACCGTAAAATGACTGTATCATTATAGTTAAGGATAAAGTTTTGTTTCAAAAATTTACGGAAAAGGCAATAACTGCCGTTAAAGATTCTCAAATTTCGGCGATACAATTGAATCATAAGAAAATATATCCCGAACATTTATTATGGGGTTTGAGTAAAAAAAATACCGAGCTTGGTGCCAAAATATTAAAGATGAACCACGCAACGCCGGACAGAATAAAAAACGCTGTTATTGAGATTTTAAAAGATAAAGAATCTAATCAACCATCAAAAAGCGTCGTGTTTAGTAACAGAATTAAAAAAGTATTTGAAAAAGCATACGATGTCGCAAAACAAAACGGAAATGGATTTGTAAAAACAGAACATTTATTCTATGCACTTTTATGTACGGAATGCTCAGGTCTTGATGAACTTTTTGAACATTTGGAAGTTGATACCGATAAAGTTCGTGACATAATGAAAAAAATTGTCGAAAAACGTTCCAAACAAAAGGAAAAACATCCTGAAGGACTTGAGGTAAAAGAAACTGATGATAAATATAATCATATTTTGTCTTTGGTTAAAGATCCAGAATCGGCTGCAATTTTCAGTAAAGCGGTTGCAAAATTAACTACTTCGGAATATGAAATTTTGGGAACTGAACAAATTATGCTCTCTATTTTGGAAGATAATTCCGGAGATTTATCGTCTGTACTGTCAAAAGCTGGTATTAATGCCGAAAAATTTTCCGATAAATTAAATCAAATTACATCAAGACTCGCAGAATACGAAGATAAACAAATAATATTTACTCCGAATGCCCTAACAGCACTCGTAAATGCTTCGGAAATTGCGAGAGAACTCGGGAGTACTGCAGTTAAGCCGGAACATGTGGTTTTGGGTATTTTAAAATCTAAAAAAGGTATTGCTTTTAATATAATTCAAGAACTTTCTTCTAAAACGGATTTGTCGGAACAAATTCTTAGACCACTGGAAAAGCAAATGAATGAAACTCCTGTTATATTGAGGTTCGCGAATCAGGAAGCCCGCCGTATGGGCAGAAACACTGTTGGTACCGAGTTGATTTTATTGGGAATTATGCTGCAAGGCTCCGGTGTCGGTTATTCGGTTTTAAGAGATTTAGGTATTACTGTAAATGATTTAAGAAATGTTACAGAACAATTATTAGGTGTTAATGAAGAATACAGCGATAAGGAAATAACTTTTACTCCGAGGGCTAAATCAGTGTTGGAGGCTGCTTGGAATTTTGCTAAAAAAGAAATGAAAACAAAAATTTATTCGGAACATTTACTTTCGGCAATTGTTTCAATGCCTGATTCACTTGCAATGAAAGTCCTTACTAATTTAGGAACAGATGCTCTTGAAATTCAACAGGGTATCCGTCTTCATTCAAAATGATAAAACAAAATGTCAAAATTGAGCTGTTGGCTCCCGCAAGAGATAAAAAAACTGCTATTGCCGCAATTAATGCCGGAACAGATGCTGTTTATATCGGTTACTTAAAATTCGGAGCGAGAAAAGCAGCAGGCAATTCTCTTGAAGATATTGCCGATATAGTTAAGTATGCTGATAAATACGGAGTTAATGTTTATGTTACTTTGAATACTATTTACACGGATGATGAACTTCCGGAAGTTATAAGGACTATATACAATTTGTACGAAATAGGCGTATCAGCAATAATAATTCAAGATATGGGTATTTTAAATTTTAAATTGCCGCCGATTAGAATTTTTGCAAGCACACAATGTCATAACAATACTCTTGAAAAAGTGCGTTTTTTTGAAGAAATCGGTATAGAACGAGTTATTTTGCCTCGTGAATTTTCGCTAAATGATATAAAAAATATTACAGATAACACCGATATTGAAGTAGAAACTTTTGTCCACGGAGCATTATGCGTTTCATACAGCGGACAATGTTATTTGAGTTGTGCAAATGGGGGAAGAAGTGCAAACAGAGGTGAGTGTGCCCAGCCTTGCAGAAAAAAATATTCTTTGCAATCCTCTGATGGAAAATATCTTGCAAAAGAAAAATATTTGTTGAGCTTAAAAGATTTAAATTTGTCCGAATATATTGAAGACCTCATAAAAAGTGGCGTTACATCATTCAAAATAGAAGGTCGTTTGAAGGATGAAGCCTATGTTGCAAATATTGTTGCTTTTTATAGAAAAAAAATAGATGACGTTTTGAAAAAGTTATGTCTTGAAAAGTCTTCTGAAGGTTATTCTGTAACAGATTTTGTTCCTAATCCGTATAAATCATTTAACAGAGGCTTTACCGATTTTAATATCAATGGAAATCGTAAGAATTTTTGTACAGTTGATTATGTGAAATCTATAGGCGAATATATCGGAAAAGTTAAAAAATGTTCAAATAATTATTTTGCTATGGAAAAAAATTATTTGAATAAAGGAGATGGTATTTGCTTTATTTCCGTTAATCATGAACTTGTAGGTACTAAAATTTTGAAAACCGACAAAGATAAAATTTTTCCGATGTCAATGGAAAATATTACTTCAGGAGTTAAAGTATTTAGAAATTTTGATGCAAACTTTAATAAACAGTTGCTCAATACAAAAACAGAAAGAAAAATACCGATTTCTGCAGAATTTAATATTAATGAAGATAATATTGAGTTAAAACTGTGTGATAATAAAAAAAACACAGTAACAGTATGTGAATACGGCAGTTTTAGCGAACCCTTGCAATATAATCAAGCCGTTTCTAATATCAAAGAACATATTTTGAAAACCGGCGGTACGGAATTTATAATATCTGATTTTATTTTTGATGAAAAAAATGTAAAGTTTATTCCTGTTAGTGTGTTAAATAAACTCAGACGAAATGCAATAGAAAAATTAAGAGAAGTACGTCAGCAAAGTTTGAACCGAAAAAAAAGAGAAAAAGATATTGTAATATCGGATTATCCTGAAAAAAAACTTGATTATTCTTCAAATATATATAATTCTTCTGCTGAAAATTTTTATCGTAAATGTGGCGTTCAAATTGTAGATAAAGCCTTTGAAACTCAAAAAAGCATGGATAATAAAGTTTTAATGACAACCAAACATTGTATAAAATATACACTTGGTCTTTGCAGAAAATATTTTTCTGATGCAAAAGTATATAAAGAACCTTTTTTTCTTGTTGACGAAAAAAACAAAAAGTATCAACTTTGTTTTGATTGCAAAAATTGCATAATGAAAATAAAAAGTATGTAAATTATTTGATTTTTATGTAACGATATGTAAAAATAATATATAAATTATACATATTTAAGCTGAATGTAGTTTTTATATATATGTGTACATTAATGTGCATGGTGCGACTTGTAAATAAAAGGAAAAATTATGGGTATAGTTGACGCTTTAAGA
The DNA here is from genome assembly GCA_051875035.1 of Candidatus Gastranaerophilaceae bacterium. GTDB lineage: Bacteria > Cyanobacteriota > Vampirovibrionia > Gastranaerophilales > Gastranaerophilaceae > RUG841. Next base: position 11,440 of record JBJEGL010000327.1, read on the forward strand.
AATGGTAAGGTCGAATACACAGGTAATAAGGCAAGCAATGTTAATATTGAGCTTGGAAAAGGAGATGCACAAGTAACTGTACATGGCAATAATGTTGACATTACAGCGGGTACGGGTAATCAACATGTTGTTGTTCTTGGTAATGATGTTGACATTAAGTTAGACCAAGGTGCTGTAGAAGATTGGGATTTTAATAATGATTTTGACTCGGTTGCTGTTGTAAGTGACAAAGGCGGAGTTAACATTGATACAGGAAAAGGTTCTGATACGGCTATTGCTGTTGCGGATGATGTTAATATCAATATGGGAGAAGGAAAACAGCATACTGCTATATATTATGGTGATAATGTAAATATTAATCTTGATGATGCTAATACAAATATTGTTATGTCTGCTGATAAAGCATTAACAACGAATAATTTATTAGGGCAGGCACTTTTATTTGACGGTAGTCAGGAAGGTGACAAAGCTACAACATTAAATGGAATAAATATTGGAAGTGCTGCGGCAAAAGCAGTTGAAAATCGCACAAGAGTTATAACTAATCAATGGGATGTTCCTAAAGGAACGACGAAGGAAGATTTCTTGAAAGGTATGCAAGAAAGTTATAATCTTGATGCAGCGAACATGACGGAATTGGAAAAATTATATGACAACGGGGAATTATTTAAAACATATACTGAAAATGGAAAAACTGCTCCTGCATATGCAATAATTCAATCTGAACAGCAACGAGATGCTGCCGGCAATTATAAATATGTTCTTGCCAGAGTAGATGGTGTTCGCCAAGGCAAAGACGGCAATGATTATATTCACTGTCGTGGATTACAGGATGGTTCGTTTAAAGAATGTATTGCTACATATTATGCTAAGACAGAAGATTATACTGTTCAAGAAAAGAATGAACATTGGACAGAACAGTATTATAAACTCGACGGTACCAAAAATCTCAACATCAATATAGGAGATGCAAAATTAAATGTTGTTGATGTAACGGCGATTGGTGATATAGGTTTAAAAGCAGGAAACTTCGGTAATTTCTCTTCAGGTCAAGGTTCCTATATTAATATTGATGAGTATGTACGTACAGAATCCGAAATAACAAGTGAAATGCAATATAAAGAGAAACAAACAGTTTCTTGGGGAACTAATTTAAATTATAAAACATCGCATGGTACATCATCAGGAAATACAACATTTACATCACCTCTTGTGTTTGATACGAACAAAGACGGTAAAGTTTCAGCAAAATCCGGAGAAGGCATTGATGCAAACGGTGACGGAATAGGTGACGGTTACGCAACAAACGGCGATAAAATGCTTGCAATGAGCGATTTAAATGGTAACGAAAATGTTGACGGTGCAGAAGTCTTTGGTAATAAAACAGTCAGCCCGTTTACAGGAAGAGCATATAATGCAGCAAACGGTTTTGAAGCATTAAAAGCTATGGCTCAAGAAGCAGAGAAATTTACTGGAGTAAAATGTTATAATGATGGTCAAGTTGATTTAGCTTCATTAAAAGCTGCTTTAGCAACAGTTGGTGTCAATCTTGGATATGTCAGTGATGAAAATACTAAGAATTTAGAAGCATTAGAAGATTATGATGTTGCTAAAGTTGCGGTTGATACTTATGATAATGTCGATGAAACGGGAGATGTACAACACAGACAACAAGGTACATACACTGCAGCAGACGGTACTCAACATTCGGTTGATGATGTTTGGTTCAGGGACAGAAATGATATTGACCAAATGTTAGACAGGCTCAATAAAAGAAAATAAAAAACAACTGATATTTAAGCCATAAAAAGAGTGATATTAATCACTCTTTTTTGCTTAAAAAATTAGCCATTCTTCTATAAATATACTTACAGGATTTAAAATACATTGCATAAACACTTTTTACTTGGCTAAATGGCAGCGTTACTTTTATTGATATTCATTTGATTTTTTATTTCAAGTATGACTCTTTAAATCAATTATATTTAAATTCATGTACAGTTTTTTATTCGGCAGAGTACTAAATATGTTTTAGCATACTATCTGCTAATATAATGCAATATAACTATTGGTTCATATTTGTGCGGATAAGTTTTTAATTATATGATAAAATTCCTCACCGTTTTTGTTATTTCTATAAAACCTAAAGAATTCATGTGCGTGACAAAGGTTGTTAAATTTGTATAAATAAATTAAAATTAGGATTTGTGAAAAGAGCAGCTTCTTCAATTGATAATCGCTGTACATATATTGTATTGACTCAAAAAGGTATAGACTTGAAGCCAATATTTGAGAATATCTCTATAGAATTAAATAATATTTTACATAAAAATTTATCCAAAGACGAAGAAAATATTCTTGAAAAACTTTTATTAAAAATTTCTGAGTAAAAATTTTAAGTAAATAATTAGATGTCTAACGAAAGGATAAAATTATGACAAATTTCAAATCAGCAGAAATAGGAAAATTGGGCGAAATTACTAAGTATGAAAATGGAAAAGTATTTTTGCACGAGTTGTTGGGGTTAACATCTTGCGAAATTTCAGTAAGTATATTGCCTTCCGGAGTGAAACTTCCGTTTAATCATAAACATAAACAAAATGAAGAAGTTTACATTTTTATAAAAGGTGAAGGCTCAATGATTCTTGACGGTAAAAAGATTGAAGTTACAGAAGGAAGTTGCATTAAAGTTTTGCCTGATGTTATCAGAACAATGGAAGCAAAAACGGATTTGCAATATATTTGCGTACAAGCTAAAGTTGATTCATTAGAACAATTTGGCTTAGGTGATGCTGAATTATGTTAATAAAATATTTTACAATTGAAATCCTTTTGTCAAATATTAATTGGTAATTTAACATTGATATCACGAGAAATCTTATGGTTTTTCGTGATATCTTTTTATGTATAATTATTAAATTAGATTCTCGACATGTTAAAATTTTTTTGAGATAATTATTTCATTACATATTTTAGGGGTTATATTATGTTTAAAAAAATTTATAATTTTTACAAAGCTCCGCAGGATATACCTGTTACTATGGACGAAGAGCAGGTTAAAAAAGCATATAAAAAAGGAAGGATAGATATTTTTTCTTCTTGCTTTATAGGATATACTGTTTTTCATTTAACAAGAAAAAATATTGCGACTGCACTTCCTGTATTGAGTACTGATTTAGGATATTCCAATATCCAGCTCGGTATTTTGGGCAGTGCTTTATATTTTGCTTATGCTTTCGGAAAATTTATAAATGGAGTTATTGCTGATAAAGCTGATGCTAAAAAGTTTATTACAACGGCTTTATTTATTTCTTCTCTTGCAAACATATTATTTGCTTTGAGTGCAGCTGTAATTCCTGCTAATAAGTTATTCTTGGGACAGCCGTTATTATTGACTGTTATGGCATTTTTTTGGGGTGTAAACGGATGGTTCCAGTCTATGGGATTTCCGGGGATTGCAAAATCATTAGCATTTTGGTGGTCAAATAAAGAAAGAGGTACTGTTTGGTCTTTATGGACTACTTCTCATCAATTAGGTACTTGCTGTGCATTCCTGCTTGCAGGATATTTGATACCCAAATACGGTTGGCAATCCGCTTTTATTATTCCCGGGGTAATTAATTTATTTGTTTGTGTATATTTATATACTCACATGCATGATAAACCGACAACAATAGGACTTCCTGATGTTGAATTGTACAAAGAAGGAAAAGCTTTTGAAACTCCGGAAGAAATTGATGAAGAAGCTAAACTTTCTTATTTGGGCATTTTAAAAAAATATGTATTTTTAAATCCGACTATGTGGATTTTAGCTTTCGCATTTACTTTTGTTTATATCTGTAGATGCGGTACGGAAGACTGGATTATTAAATATTTATGTGAAATAAAGCATAATTCTCTTGAGCTTGCAAGCCAGAAACAAACTTTTCTTCCTTTTTGCGGTATTGCAGGTACTTTACTTGCGGGTATTTTTTCTGATAAAATATTCGCCGGCAAAAGAATGCCCGTAACTTTTCTGTTTCTTGCCGGTTTTGCAATTTGTGTATTCGGATTATTGCAAAATCACGGCAACGGTACATTGGCAACGATTATTGATTATGCCTGTATTTCTGGTATAGGTTTCTTTACGGCAGGACCGCAAATGTTTGTTGGCGGTATTTGTGCTGTTGAAACAGGTTCTAAAAAAGTTGCATCCGCAGCTACAGGATTTTGCGGTATTTTCGGATATTTCGGTGCGATACTTTCCGGTATCGGTACTGGCTATTTTATCGATAATTTCGGTTGGGAAGGTGCTTTGTATTTTTGGATTATATCAGCTATATGCTGTATTATAATCTTAATTCCTGTATTCCGAAAAGGTGTTTAATCCGTTTTGTCAGGCAGTTTTGCACCAGATTCAAGAAGATAATTATAAATAATACTCTCGGGTTCTGCGTAGAAAATGGGAGTATTATTTTGGTTATCTTTTATATTTATATTTACTCCCATTTCAACTAAACACTTAGCAGCTCCAAAGTTATTTTTTATTACCGCTTGATGAAGTGCTGTTTTGCCGTCTGAATTTTTACCGTCTTTATTTGCTCCGGCGTTAATTAAAGTTCTTATAAAATCCGTTGTTTTTTCAACAGCATAAAATAACGGTCTGTTCCCCAAATTATCTGGTTCATCAATATCACAATACATAGAAGACATATATTTTACTGTTTGTAACTGGTTATTTAGTACTGCATAATGCATAGGCGTATAACCTTCATCATCAGCTACATTCAAAGATGCATTAGAATCAATTAGCAACTTTGCGGTTTCAAAAGAATGAGCTTCAATTGCTGCCATTAACGGAGATTTCATAGTATATGTTCTTGAATTTATGTCAGCTCCGCATAAGAGCAAATATTTTACACTCTTTTCTTCTCCTGTCGCAGCAGCCATATAAACCGGAGTTCTACCCTCTTCATCTTTTATGTTTATGTATGTATTAACCGTCATAAAAAGGTTTAAAACTGCGATATTTCCATCTGCCGCTGCTTGAAAAAAACCTTTTTCGCTTGCTTCATATCCAAGTTGTTGGATTTCTTCGGCAGTTGAGGCAGGAATTATCATTGCCGCCTGCATTTCTGCCGAATTAATGTTGAATAATATCATTAGTAACGTTAAAAATAATATTTTCTTCATTAAAAATCCTTTTATTTTATATAGTCGGGTAATCAATGTCACAGACAAACGAACGATTTGAGAGTTTTATACCTGTTGTCATCTGCTTACGCTTAAATTCTGCCCGCAATATTGTTTTAATAATTTGTCTGACAGGTTTTCCGGGATTTAAATACTCAATCTCTTCTATAGCTATTCTGTCTTCAAAGTATAATTTTATAACTTTATCAAGAGTATCATAATCAGGAAGACTGTCAGTATCTTTTTGCCCCGGTCTAAGCTCAGCTGATGGCGGTTTTGTCATTGTATTTACAGGAATTAAAATTCCATCTTTATTTATTCTTTCTGAAATTTTATATACATCTGTTTTATATATATCGGAAAGTAAACAGAATCCTCCGCAAGTATCTCCGTATAATGTACAATATCCCGTCGCAACTTCGGACTTGTTTCCTGTTGCAAGCAGTAATGAATTATTTCTGTTGGAATAATTCATTAAAATTATTCCTCTTAAGCGAGATTGCAAATTCTCTTCTGCCAAATCGTTGTATTTGTTCTTTTGAACATCTTCTATAAAGCAATTAAATAAAGGTTTTATCGGGATTGTTGTACATTCCATTTTCAAATTTTTTGCAAGTTCAATGCTGTCATCAACACTTCCTGAACTCGAATATTCACTCGGCATAGTTATTCCGAATACATTTTCACTGCCAATTGCCTTACAGGCAAGTGCTGCGGTTAAGGCGGAATCTATTCCGCCTGATAAGCCTATTACTATCTTCTTAAAACCTGATTTATTACAAAAATCTCTTAATGCAAACACAAGAGCATCAATAGTTTCATCATAAATATTTTTATTCACATTTACAATCGGTTCATATTGCTTTTCATCATCGTATCTCAGGCAATGCTCTTCAAAAGAAGGTGCTTGTATAATCTTTTGTCCTTTTTTATTTGATACATAGCTTCTTCCGTCAAAAACATAACTCCCTGCAAAACAAGTCGGATTAACTCTTATTTCGCAATACGATTTTTCTTTTGTTCGTTTTGCAAAGGTATCGGTTTGAAAATTTTCTGCGGCTATATTAATAATAATATCTGTTTTGCATTCCAACATATTATCAAGAGTTATTGTTGCTAATCTTCCTTTGTACTCTATATTGGCAGAGCCGCTTCCTGATTTAAAATATTTTTTTTCTACATCAATTAAATTCTTCTTT